>JAICPX010000273.1 GCA_025929635.1 Chitinophagaceae bacterium | reverse complement strand
TAATATTTCATGACCAACCTTCCCGTGATCACGGCGCTGTCTGTTTTTACAAAGTTTTCTACTTCTGTTGAATCCGAACAATTCATTAGAAATATTCCGCGAAGATCATCTTCAACACCGATCGGCCCGGCCATTATTAGCTTTCCTTCTTTGGCAAGGCGACCTATGTTTGCCATATGTGCTGCCTGGATCTTTTCTGCACTCACACTGTCCTGGTTTCGATTTGGTCCTTTCTGTAACAATACTAACCAGTAACGTTTCATTTCACCGGCTGATACTGTGCTGTCTTTGGTGATGTCATAGTTCTCAGGTTTTGTTGCCGAAACAGGTGGCGATGGCTGATCATTGCGGCATGCAATTGCTATGCACGCAACGGAGAGCATAAATAAGATATATTTCATGTAAAAATTTTTCTCAAGATAGATTTTTCACACAAAGACGCAAAGGAATAGAGGTGTGCACAAACCAGGACGTACAAGATGCGACACAACAAAAGTTGAACAGTGAGTCGAACGCGGGTATATACTCAATTTCAATCCCTTAACTTTGCGCCGATCTAAAATCTAAAATCTAAAATTCTGACATGGCTGCCCGTACTGATGTGTTTCAAAGCCCGGACTATTATTTGGTAGATGAACTTTTAACCGAAGAACAAAAACATATCCGGGAAGCGGTAAGAAATTATGTGAAGAAGGAGATCTCTCCCATCATAGAAGATTATGCCCAACGGGCAGAGTTCCCGCAGCAGATCATAAAACAGTTAGGTGATCTTGGTTGTTTTGGTCCTACCATACCGGTTGAATATGGTGGTGGCGGATTGGATTATATTTCTTATGGATTGATGATGCAGGAACTTGAACGCGGTGATAGTGGTGTTCGTTCAACTGCATCTGTCCAAGGATCACTTGTTATGTTCCCGATCTATCAATATGGAAGTGAAGCGCAGCGAAAAAAATATTTACCAAAGCTGGCAAGTGGTGAATGGCTGGGTTGTTTTGGATTGACGGAACCTGATCATGGAAGTGATCCATCAGGCATGCTGTCAAATTTTAAAAATACCGGTGATCATGTAGTATTGAATGGGTCAAAGATGTGGATCAGTAATGCGCCTTTTTCACAAGTGGCTGTTGTATGGGCGAAAGATGAAGCTGGTGAGATCCATGGATTGATCATTGAAAGAGGAATGGAAGGATTCAGCACACCAACAACGCATGGTAAATGGAGCCTGCGGGCATCAGCAACGGGGGAATTGGTTTTTGATAATGTAAAAGTGCCAAAGGAAAACATTTTTCCAAATGTAAAGGGTTTAAAGGGACCATTAGGTTGTTTAACAAAGGCACGCTATGGCATTGCATGGGGCGTGATCGGCGCTGCCATGGATTGTTATGATACGGCATTACGGTATTCAAAAGAACGAGAGCAATTCGGCAAGCCAATAGGGTCATTTCAGTTGCAGCAAAAAAAACTGGCGGAGATGATCACCGAGATCACAAAATCACAATTGTTGAACTGGAGATTGGGAGTGTTGATGAATGAAGGTCGCGCCACACCACAACAGGTAAGTATGGCAAAAAGGAATTCATGTGAAGTAGCAACAAATATTTGTCGTGATGCGCGGCAAATGCTGGGTGGTATGGGGATCACCGGGGAATATCCGGTAATGCGTCATATGATGAATTTGGAAAGTGTGATCACTTATGAAGGCACACACGATATTCATTTGCTCATTACGGGGATGGATGTGACGGGGATAAATGCTTTTAAGTAACCCCCTGTCCCCCTAAAAGGGAGACTTAGGTTGTGCATTCATTTTTTTATTGTAAGCTCTTGATAATGTTAAGTATTTTGATTGCGTTACCGAGGTTAGTTCCCGGATGAAACTTTTGTTGCCCCGCACACTGGTACGTCCGGTTATTCTGATGATCATTTGAGAAGAAAAGACAAACTAGAAATTTCAACGGTAGGGGATTCTCATAACTCCCCGTTAGGGGCAAAGGAAATATTCGTAAATAAAACTGGTACTGGGGGTGAAAATTTTCCTGATAGGATTCATGGGCTCCGGCAAAACATACTGGGGCCGCAAACTGAGTGAAAAACTCACGCTGCCTTTTTTTGATCTCGACGAACAGATCGAATCAAATGAAGCAAAAACAATACCCCAGATTTTTGCCGAAGAAGGAGAGGAGTATTTTCGTTTACTTGAAAAGGATACATTGCATATCATCACTGAGAGCCACGATTCATTTATAATGGCGACGGGTGGGGGCACCCCCTGTTACTTTAAAAATATTGACTTCATGAACAGGGCGGGCACGACTGTATGGATCAATACCCCCGTTGATCTGCTTCATGAAAGGTTACTAAAGGAAAAGACTCAGCGTCCGTTGATCAAAAACCTGAATGATGCGCAACTGAAGGGCTTTATCATCAAAAAGTTCTCGGACCGCAAAATTTATTACGAGCAGGCAGAAATGGTGGTGGAAGAAAATGAAAAAAGCATTGAGAAAATCGTAGAAAAATTATTTCATGCATAAGAGATTTGTAACGACCGGGGCATCGCTCGGCGCCATTGCAGTCGCATTAGGAGCCTTTGGCGCTCACGGCCTAAAGAAGATCGTTGATGCAGACACGGTACAGACTTTTCAAACAGGGGTGCAGTACCAGATGTACCATTCACTCGCCCTTTTATTGACCGGCTTACTTTATGAAAAGTGTTCACAACAGATGACGAGGATCGCCGGAATATTATTTATTACGGGGATTATTCTTTTTTCAGGATCCTTGTACCTGCTGGTGGCGGGCAGGGCAGGGGGATCGAATTCGCTTGATAAAGCGGGCATCATAACTCCATTGGGAGGTGTTTCTTTTATCGCGGGGTGGGTATTTTTGTTTCTGGGTGCTATAAAGAATAGGTGAACATGTTTTTGTTGTAGATATCTCTACAAATAAATGCACCCATGCCTTTACAAAAGTTCACAACGGCAGATCAAGAATGGTTTCAGTTCCTCCATTGTTCATGATCCTGTAATTACCGCCAATCCCCTTCATTCTTTTTTCAATATTTTTCAGCCCATTGCCAAAACGACGGATCTTTTCGGGATCAATGCCCACACCATTGTCTGCGATATTGATCTTTAGTTCACCATTGGTGCTGATATTGATGAAAACCTTGTTTGCCATTGAATGTTTCAGTGTATTATTTAAGGTCTCTTTCACACATAAAAAAATATTCCTTCTTTTATCACCACTTAACTCTTTATAAGGAATGGTTTCGGGCATCCTTATCTTGCAGTCAACCGGAGTACCGTCAAAAAACTCGATCGCATATGCCCTGATATAGGAAATAAGGCTGTCCAGGGTGTCATTGCTGCTGTTCATACTCCAGATGATGGCGTTCATCTTGTTTAGGACTTCATTTGCGGAACTGGAGATCTTTTCTATTTCGATCGGTATATTTTCTTTCATTTTATTTTTGGCGATCTCGCTCATCAGGCGGATAGTCGTCATTCCTGAGCCGAGTTCATCATGTATGTCGGCAGAGATCCTTTCTCTCTCGTCCTGGTGCGCCTGCATTACGGCTACTTGTTTTTCCAGTTCTTTTCTTTCATTCTCAGTTTTTAATCTCTCTCTTTCTTTTGTTTGTTCTATCAGCTGCGTCCTGTTCTTGTAGGTCAGGCCCATTAAAAAGAAGATAAGCTCAATCAGCAGCCCGCATTCATAAAGGACCAGGGAATCGCCAAATATTCCCGGAAATTTTATGGATTGACCACGCAGCACGATTACCAATGATAAAAGACCAAATACCAGGTAAAGAAGATTTCCCCAGAATAAATAACGCAATAGCTTGTGATGCCAGTTCCTTGCGGCATATACCAGGAAGACTACCATCATTGCCAGCAAAACGTTTTTGGTAAAATAATTTTCCAGCGCATTTTCCCAGAAATAATCAATTGTGCTGTAATGCAGGAATGAATAAAGCACTATCACAACAGGAAGAAGGAAGATCCCACTCATGTATAATTTATGCAGGAATGGAAAATCTCTTTTTGTTTCCAAAAACCGAACCATAAAAAGCATAAAGAACCAGATTCCGAAACACTGCAGCACAAAGTCCATGTAGGCTTCAAAGAAAAAATTACTTTCATTAGAACGACTGTAATAAAACTGCTTTGTAAAAAGCATAACACCAAGAAAAAAAGCATACGCGGCATAATAAAGAAATTCCCTGTTCCCACCCTGGAGAAAATTAGCGAGTGAGAAAAGAACCATCATTAACAGCAAGCCACAAAAGATATAAGTAAAGAGTGTGATATCTTTTTTTTGCAGCTGCAGTTCAAGGACAAAGGGCTCTATATAATCCGGGTTGATCAGTTTTGGTTTGAACGTATTGTTATAAGTCCTCAATGGATAGCATTCCGCAAGTATGGACAATGTATCATTTGGCAAAACATTGAAAAGGCGAAAAGAGATACTGTCTTCAATTTGCGGGGCGATCACAGGTAATGGTGTGGCTTTACCATTTTCAACCTGGTACAACAACACATTTTTAAAATGTAAACCCGGAAAAAAATAAAGACTATCGGGGTCTCCGGTGTTGTTGATGACGGTAAACCGTGTTATTAGTTTTCCTGAAACATTGGCGATAGGGACCATGAAACTGTTTTGACGTGACGTCATCGGTAATTGATCGCTATAACCGGTTTCCAAACTGAAGTTAACCGGCAGGAAAGCAAAAGAGAATTTTTCAAGAGGCAGGACTTCCGACTGCTGATCAATTATGATTTCCGGATCAGAAGTTTGGCCATGTAAACTATTTAAACCGAACGTAAAGCAAATCAGCACCAGGAGAAAGGTCTTATTTTGGCAATGGTTGATTTTGCTGGTGAATAATGGTATCATCTTACAGCAGTCTTCTCAAATATAATCATTGCCCTCAGCAGTTTTCTTTTTTAAAGAAAAATTGTGGAGATGTTGAAAACCTTGATAGTGAGGGATAAAAACCTTCTCATTATCTTTGTTTTTATGGCCAAGAAGCTGAAGGGCAAATCCACTAAGAATCCTGTGGACAAACCTGGAAAAACCAAGTCGGACCTGAAAACAGACAAAGAGGAAAAGATCAGCCTCAAAGAGATTGCCCGGGATGAACGAACCTGGAAGATCGTGGGGTTTATCTTTCTTTTTATCTCATTCTTTCTTTTTATCTCTTTTATCTCTTACTTTTTTACCTGGGAAAATGACCAGAGTGAGATCAGAAAAATCTCCCTGTTTGGAGACAATGCAAATATTCATAATCTGCTGGGTGCATTGGGCGCATTGATCTCTCATTTATTTATTTATAAGGGTTTTGGTGTTGCATCATTATTGATCTGCACATTCTTTTTTGTTGTCGGCATTAATTTGTTGTTTAAAAGAAAAGTTTGGTCCGTTTGGAAAAATCTTCGTTACGTAACGATTGGGATGTTAGTATTATCCGTTTGTCTTGCTTATATTTTTACCAACAACCAGTTTACTTATGGTGGTTCCGTCGGTAAAATGATCGTCGATTGGCTGGATAAGTTGCTCGGAACTGTTGGAACCGGGGCCTTGTTATTGGTGATAGCTATGGGTTACATAATCTGGCAATTCAACCCTGCTTTCAATGTACCAAAAAGAAGTAAAGAAGAGATCATTGCTGATGAAGAAAATGACGGTGAGCAAGAGGAAGGAAACGAGTTATCGCCTTTTGTTGGTAAGACCATCAACGATGTTTATGCGGAGAATAGTAATGGAAATAGCCTGAGGACAAATGGGGGGCCGATCGTTCTCTCACCCATAAACACAAAGAATGACCAAACCGACCCGATGGACAACGGGTTTAAACTTATAGAAAAAGAAGAGGATTCAGCGTCTGACATCGTAAAAGAGAAGGCTATTCCTGTGATTCCTGTTGAACAAACAATTCAAACTATTTTACCAAAAGAAGAAGGGCCGGTTAGAAAGACGGTGAAAGAAACAATCGATAGTTTAAGCATTGCCCTGGAAATAAAAGAGCCGTCCGCTGAACCAATTGAAGAAGAAAAGGAAAAAGTTTACGAGAATCTTCCGCCTTATGAACCCACGCTTGATCTCAGGGATTATCGTTATCCAACATTGGACCTCCTGGAAACCCATGGCAGTGAAAAGATTGTCCAGGATGCAAATGAACTGGAGAATAACAAGAACCAGATCATTTTTACGCTGCGTAACTATGATATCGAGATACAAAAGATAATGGCAACAGTCGGGCCGACCGTCACGTTGTATGAGATCGTTCCCGCAGCTGGTGTTCGTATTTCAAGAATCAAAAACCTGGAAGATGATATTGCACT
>JAICPX010000551.1 GCA_025929635.1 Chitinophagaceae bacterium | reverse complement strand
TCCCGTGGTCTTTATACTTACCGTAATAAACGTCAGAAGACATAAGGCCAGGATGGGTACGGCGAATAATGAAAAGTCAAGCGAGAACTGATATGCATATTTTTGGAGCCACTGGCTAATCATGTAGTGCGATAGCGGTATTCCGATCAGGCAACCTATTCCAACTAATTTTGCATAGTCTCGTGAAAACAGGACGACAATATTTAGCACTGTAGCGCCGAATACTTTTCTTAACCCGATCTCTTTTGTTCTTCTGCTGACTGTATACGTTGAAAGGCCGAAGAGACCAAGGAATGAAACGACAACAGCCAATACAGTTAATACTCCAGTAAGCATACCAAGTTGTCTATCTAAGAGATATTGCATGTCAAATTTTTGATCAAGAAAGTAATAGCTAAATACATTCTCCGGATAGGTTTCTTTCCACTTCTTCTCTATGATAGGCACGGCCTTGGCAATCTCTTCTTTTTGTATTTTTATAGCATACGCCGGATTTCGCGGATAACCTTGCATGTATAAAATGGGCTGAAGTTTGTGTTGAAGGGATACGAAGTGATAATTCTCAATTACCCCGATAATTTCAAATCGTCTGCTTCCAATAAAAATAATTTTCCCTATAGCCTCATCAATTTTCTTGAATCCAAACATTGCTGCCGCCTCTTCATTGATCAACATTGCTTTTTGATCACTTTCAATGTCAGGATTAAAATTTCGTCCTGTACTAAGCGTGAGATTAAACACATCGAGAAACTCGTTGCCGATACTAACGATACGGCTACTATAATGATAGTGCGCATTTTCCTCATTTAATGTAATATCAGCCCTATGCCAATCTATCTCTGATCCCGGAAAACTTGATGCATAAGTGACACCCTTGACCTTAGGTATTTGAAGAATCTCATTTCTGAATGGCTTATACTTATTAACGGTTGTCTTATCCGTCAATACAGGCGAATCTATTATCAAGGTTTGCTCAAGAGAAATACCCAGGCTCTGTTTCTGCAAAAAATCAAGTTGCTTTTTGATAGCAAAAATTGCCGTTATCAGAATCAGAGAAACGGATAGCTGTGTGACAACTAAACCCTTTCGAAGAGTAGAGCGGTCAGCAAGCTCATTCAGTTTTCCCTTTATTGCCTGAAGCGGCTTAAACGACGAAAGATATATGGAGGGATAAAGCCCCGACATCATAGTGCTAATACACAAGACTACCAACAGATACAGGTAAACCAGTGGTATCCGAAGAATTAATTCAACTTCCGGTATTTGGAAATACGACGCGACCGATGGCCAGGCCAGAACAAACAGAAAGATTGCGCAGAGAAAGGAGATAACATTAAAGATAAACGATTCTGCAAGAAATCTCCAGATCAGCGCTTTCCTGGTAGCGCCAATAAGTTTACGTATGCCGACCTCCTTCATATTTTCCAGGAATCTCGCGGTTGAAAGACTTATGTAATTAAACCATGCAAGAAGCAAAACGACCAGACCGAGTATAAGGAAAAACTTTACTATCGATGCTCTGCCACTTCCGTCCAAAGCATGCAACCTGATGTCCGTTATCGGTTCCAAGAGATATTTGTCGCCGTTGTCGTCTTTATGGTGTTGTTTCACTATTTCTGCCAGCCCACTGCTAAGATCTTCAGGCTCAGCGTCCGCATTTAGTCGGACGTAAGTTGATACATCGCTCCAGGCCCAATTCTCATTCCATGCTTGTTCACTGTAAGGTGGTAATAGGAAATGAAAATGCTGATGTGCGTTCGGCGGAATATCCCGAAAGACTCCCCCGATCTCAAAGGGTTTCATTTCAATATTCGCACCTGGGAAACCTATTTCGAGCGACTCACCAACTATGTCTAACGCCCCAAAATATTTTAATGCTACTGATTCGGAGACAAGCATTGATCCAACATCCTTAAGAACTTTATGGCCCTCGCCTGCCACTAGGTCAATTGCCAAAATATTCACAATCGAAGGATCTGCAAATACAAAACGATTTTCAAGATTCTTAAACTGAGTATTTGGATTGGATACTACGGCACCGGCCTTTGAGCTGATCCGTCCAACAGCCTCGATACCGGGAAGCGAAGTTTTCATCGCATAAGCCAATCCCGGCACTGTCCCTGGAGAAATATTATTAAAAACACCATTACTGGTATTGTAGAGATTTACGCGATATGTTCTCTCCGCATTTTTGTTAAAATGTTCAAAGCTGTGTTCGAACCATACAAACTGAGCGATAAACAAACATACTGTAAGGCCAGTGACCAGCCCTATAAGATTGATGAATGAAAAGGATTTGTTACGCGTCAGGTTACGCAGGATGACTGTGAAAGTATTGGAGAGCATGGGTTTAGGATCTAGGGTTTGGTCTGGTGTTTAACGAATGTTGTTGCCTTTAATTGTTCTGTTTATGTATAATCCTCGAATGCTTTCTCTTTGCATTAGTTTTGACGAAAGGGCCTTGCATGATGCTATCTGAAAAAGTGAAAACTTTCATCGCGGCGCCTTGCAGGAGTGCCCACCAAGCACTAAGATAGGTTTGAAAGATTGTACTTTTTCGGATAACGTATCGGTAATTCTAGGACTGATTAACCGCAGAAAAACGAGGGGAATACACGCAGAGGAATACCAAAGTCTGCAATAACATCGTACGCGCAACCCTCACGTTTCTCGGCGGGCCTTCCTCTCGTTTCTCTGCGGTAAAAAGGGTCTTTCGAGTTCCGCACGCTATATTTTGATAGCACAAAACTTTTAGAAGATAAAAATTATTAATGTAGAATGGGCCTCTCATAAAAACCATCCAAATCATCAGGAAAAGATCGCAGTATAAATACCAACTATTCTTTCACCTTGTTCTCTGGATCAAACAATATAGGCATCACCAATCTTGTCCTGACTGCCTTTCCTCTTTGCC
>JAICPX010000541.1 GCA_025929635.1 Chitinophagaceae bacterium | reverse complement strand
GAGAAACAATCTCATTTTAATGGTCATTAGTATAATGATGATCGTGTTTGTCTCATCCACGAAGACCGGCGGTGGTGATAGCATCGTCATAATACCTTTCAACCCGGCCACTGGAGCGGCAGTAAATGAAGTTATTATAGATTGTAAGTGATTGAGAAACACTGTTGCCTCAGGACTGCTACGGATAACCGAAACAATGGCCCAAAGAGCAGAATTGTGGCATCCATTATGCATATAAATTGGCATATTCAATCATACACAAAACCCGGCTAAAATGAAAAAGTATATTCTCATCAGTTGTTTAATAGCCACCACATCATTATTGACAGATTGCGCGAGAAATCCTGTAACCGGCCGTAAACAAGTTGTACTCATGTCCGAAGCACAGGAGATAGCTATGGGAAAAGAAGCTGATCCACAGATCATCGCGCAGTTTGGATTGTATGAGGATACCGCGATTCAAAACTTTGTTGTTTCAAAAGGAAAACAAATTGCCGCAATATCATATCGCCCCAATCTTGAACATAATTTCAGGGTATTGAACTCAGAAGCTGTCAATGCATTTGCGACGCCGGGAGGGTACGTATATTTTACCCGTGGCATCATGGCCCATTTCAATAGTGAGGCAGATTTTGCCGGTGTGATGGGTCATGAGATCGGGCATATTTCTTATCGTCATTCGGTTGCGCAGCAGCGAAATGCTATTCTTGCTCAGCTGGGTATCATTGCGGGCATTATCATTAACCCGGAACTGGCCCAATTTGCCGAACTGGCGTCAACAGGTGTACAGTTGTTATTATTAAAATACAGCCGGGATGCCGAGAGAGAAGCAGATGAACTTGGTGTTGAATATTCGTCAAAGATTGGTTATGACGCAAAGCAAATGGCCTTGTTCTTTAAGACGCTTGAAAGACAAACAACCGGAACTGAAGGGGCAGAACTTCCTGAATTCCTGTCCACGCATCCAAACCCTGCCGACCGGTATGTAACAGTCAATAAATTGGCCGATGATTGGAAGAAAAAACTCAATCTTAATTCTCCAATTGTAAATCGCAATTCCTGGTTAAGAAGAATAGAAGGATTGATCTATGGCGAAGATCCAAGAGAAGGTTACCGGGAAAACAATATGTTCTATCATCCGGTCTTAAAATTTCAATTCCCGATACCGTTGAATTGGAATTATCAGAATACACCGCAAAGAGTACAGATGGCACCAAAGGATGGAAAAGCATTGATGATGCTGATGCTGGCTCAAGGTGCTTCATTGCAGGAAGCTGCTAACAACATCACACAACAATATAAACTTGTGCCTGTGGAAACAAGAAATATTACCGTGAATGGTTTACCGGCTATTTTACTTCTTGCTGATCAACAGCCACAGCAACAAGGCCAGCCAGCATTGAGAACCTTATCATACATCATTCAACATGGCGGCAATATTTATCACATGATCGGCGTGTCCACTATCACTGACTTCAATAACTATTCAGCTGCTTTCACAAATACGATGCAGGCATTCCGCCCGCTTACTGACCCTGTCAAAATAAATAAAAAGCCACAACGTGTCAGGATCAGAACGGCTGGTACCGCGATGACATTGTCAAAATTTCTGAGCCAGAACAATGTGCCCGGTGCAAGGCTGGAAGAACATGCGATCTTAAACGGGATGCAATTGACGGATAATGTGCCGCAGGGTACATTGATAAAGGTTATAGCTGAATAATGAAGGTCAACTGTCTTTAAAGAACCAGCAGTATCGGCAACGAAGAGTTACCAGAACGAAATTAGTTTTCGGCCAACAGGAAAGTTTCGTTACCTTTTGATACTAAAAAAATAACCTTATGCCTATTGTAAAAGTGATTGAGGTAATTGCCTCGTCTAAGAAAAGTTTTGACGATGCTGTCAAAAACTGTATCACCGAAGTTTCCAAAACGATCCACAACATTGATTCGGTCTATGTTAAAGATTTTAAAGTCCATGTAAAAGATGGCAAGCCGCTTTCATACGGTGTTATCTGTAAGGTATCCTTCAGGCTGGATGAAAACCGGTAACGATTATTTAAACTCCACCGGTAGGAATTGATTTCTTCATTTCTAAAATCTATGGTCATGTTTGACAATCTTATCAATCTTGTGCGCCAGAATGCTGGTGATGCCGTTATCACAAATCCAGCAATTCCCAATGAAAAAAATGAAGCGGCCGTCGAAACGGCGGGTAATTCCATTATGGCCACATTAAAAAATGCACTTTCCCAGGGAAAATTAAACGATGTATTAAGTTTTTTTAAAAATGGTAAGCAAGGCTCTCCGGAACTTGTACAGGAGGCAACAAATAACTATGCACAGGATCTGCAGAATAACCTGGGTATTGCACCTGCTGAAGCGAATAAGACTGCTGCTGCAGTTGTTCCTCAAACAATGCAACAATTAGCGACTAAAGCTGCCGATCCTTCAGATAACGGTTTTAACATCCAGGACATCTTCAACAAACTGAGTGGTAATAAAACAAGCGGATTCAACATGCAGGAGATGCTTAATAAATTTACCGGCGGAAAGCTGGATAAAGATGCTGACGGCGATGTTGATTTCAAGGATTTGAGATCAGTGTTTGCCGGTGGTGGTGGAATTGTTGATAAAGTGAAAGGGATGTTCAGTTGATATAATCGCATGATCAGGACAAATACAGCAAGGAAATTAAATTGATTGACCCGATGAACCGGGCGCAAGCGAAGTGATTGCCCACCCCATTGGAGCCTTGGGCTGCAGCCAGGCACGCTCAACACGCTTCGTAAGTTACTCTCCCGGTTTTGCTCCGGGCTTGTTAAAAGAAGGATGGTACCGCAAACGAGGAGCCGATCAATTATATGTTTTAAAAAGCAGCTTTCTCCCCCACTCCTTTTTCTTTTTTCAGCTTATAGATCTTTTCAACTTCTGTGGTCGCCTTGCCGGTCAGGTTTTCGGAGCCTGTTTTCGTAATAACAATGGTATCCTCGAGACGAAGATGAACTTTAAGTTCCTTATCTTCTATGATCG
>JAICPX010000044.1 GCA_025929635.1 Chitinophagaceae bacterium | reverse complement strand
AATATTAACAGCCGTTTTCAATGGAGGTATAAACCAATGAGTGATCTATTTGTGGTGTATACCGATAATTACTTTGGTGACCCGTTCCTCAAAAATCGCAACCGTGCTTTGGTTTTTAAAATAAATTACTGGCTAAACTTATAGCCATGCGAACCCTATTAGTTTTACCGCTTTTCTTTTTTCGCTTTTATCTACCGCTTGTTCTCATTGATTGAGACGTATGCCAACGCAGAAACAATTTCAATCGCTTCAGACACCATTCCCGGTAAAAAAATAAAAGTAATTGGCACAATAAAAAATGAAGATGGCAAACCAGTTGTTAATGCGCTTGTATATTCATACCACACTGATTCCCATGGGTGGTATGCTGCCGATGCACCACATGTAAACATGAATGAAGGTGACATGCGCCATGTAAGGTTATTTGGATTTGTAAGAACCGATAAAGATGGAAAATTCGGGTTACATCGATCCTTTGGGAATGCCCGCAATAGATTCATGATCACAAAACCCGGGAAAACTGACAAAACTTTTGAACAGAACTTCTCTAATTCAATTATACTTCAAAAACGATAAGATCAATCCCCGATTGCCTTAAGGTACTGTTCAATTTTAGTGGTAAGATCAGGACCAAGCTCAAATGCCGAAGCAATTGCTTCGTTCAGAAATAGTTTAGCTTTCTTAATATTCCCTGAACTTGCATAGATCAGCCCTAAATGGTATAATGCATCAGGTTCATAATTCCTATTTTCTACAAAGGCCCTTGCTATTTTTAACGCCTCTTCCTTCTTGCCCAGATTATAATAGGCCCATGCAAGCAGATCATAGGATTGAGTGGTCGGCCGGTTATTCACTTCTCTTTCGGCAATTTCTAATGCTTTATCAACGCCCTTGTTTTCATCTATCATTAAATTGAAAAAATATTTATTATACATGTCTCCGTAGCGCTGGTTGCTTACCACGCTGATAAACCTGTTTAGCAACTCTTGTTTTGTCGTAGTATCATTTTCATACGACGCGATCTCAGCCAACATAAGATCGTAATCAGGAACCGGTTGGAGCTTTGACAGGTAATTCAAAATACGTTTGGCACCGGTCGTATTTTTGTCATGCGAAAATGCGAGCCACGCTATCCCTTTTAAGGCATAGAGGTAGTCAGGCCTTTTCTCAAGTACGTCGAGGTAACATTGATAAGATTCTTTGAAGCGGTTTGCGTGACCATACATATCACCCAGGTTGCTGATTGCCCACAAGATCAAAGCATCTTTTTTTGACTCCACAGCGATTTCCTTCGCAAGCTCCATTCTCTTTATGGCGTTATCAAGATCTCCTTTTTCATCAAGAAGTTTCGCTTCACGTATCAGGTAATCGAAATTATTCTTGCGGGAAATGTGTCTTAATGTTTGGTGAGCCAGGTCAAGATCTCCTAATTCCATAAACACATCGCAGCGCATCAAATAGGTTATATACTTGTCATCCCCTAAAGCCAACGCAGTGTCTAAATACAATTTGGCTTGTTGAAATTTGTGCCGGGTTATACAATTTGCAGCAAGTGACCTGTAAACCGATGAAGTACTTGTCTTATATAATGAGTTAGCAACAAGGTACAAGCTATCGCTGGTATGAATATCATTAATATTACCTGCGGTCTTAAACCTTGCGCTATACAATCCAGCCAGTGAAACTTTTGCTACTGCGTCTTCAGGGTTATTCACCAACCGCTTGCTCCAAAAAGAAATATCTGCATTGATATTCTTTAATGACGGCATAGAATCAGCGGAATCCAGATGCATGTACTTGTCGTAATCCGAAGCATTTGTAATTGCGTCAATTGAATTTTTACATCCTGAATGACCAATTACTAACATCAATACTATTAAACTTGAAAAACGCATAATAAAGGAAATATTAATTAAAGAGGAGAAGTAGCCGTTGCTACTCCCCTCTTTTCATTTACAATAGATCAATGAGGACTCGCCATGTAAGGGAATGAAGAAAGGAAGGCTTTGTCATTGCCATCGACGTGATCACTCGTGAGACCGGGATTTGATGCGCCGGTTGCGCCACCAAAGATCAATGTCAGTTCCACATCTATGACATCATCCGCCAGGGCACGACCCGTCAAAACCTGTGTGCCATTATAGAATGAGGTCACTCCTGTTGTGCTTGCATTCAACACATCTGTTACAAGGACACCTGCAAATGTATTTTTATCAAGACCAAGAATGTTCGTTGTGTAGCCGAATGACGTAAGTTTATTTACAAAGTCATTGTAGAATGCCGCATTCATTGCTGAAGGCGCGGTTGTATTAAACTCATCTTTTCTTGAAGTACCGACAAAAACCGTGTTGATCGCCGGCCTTGCCATTTGATCGCCCTGGACATACGCTTCATTTTGAGGCGGAACACCACCTGCTTTCATTGCGTCTGTTTTATCATTAAGATTCTTCCGGCAAGCAGCAAGGATGATCAATGATGCAAGACAAGTATATTGAAATATCTGTTTCATTATTTTAAGTTTATTTTTATTTAAATCAGTTTACAGTTGTGGAACCAGTCGCAGTCTTCGTTTCCGCCCATACATTGATAGTGCCGTTACTGCCAAGCAGTGATTTAGGAACTTCAACAACCAACGCCATCACGTTTGTGCCGGCAAATGTGTCATTGCCCGGGTTATTGAACGAAGAAGCCTCTCCCGAAATGACTTTTCTGAATTGAACAAGGTCAAAGAAAAATGGATCATCGCGGGGACCCGCAAAAACCTTTACTCCATTGTCACCGATCCCGATCTGTGGCTCCTGGCCGTATCTTGTGATGTCAACCTGGGTTGAGAGCTTATTGACGTTAAGATAGCTGATAGTACCTGTTACCTTAGGTGCCGCCGGTCCATATACTTTCATTTTACCATTCTTGGCAATACATTGGATCACGAGATCTTCAACATTGTCGCCGGTATTATCAATATTTAGTTCAACCATAGTATTCTCATCAAATTTTGCGTCGGCAGTAGCAACGGGTGATAATAAACCCTGTGTGTTGGCAACGAAAACCATGTTGTTTGGATCCTGGGCCCTGAACACATAAACATCAGTAATATCTGTTGGTTTATTGGTTATGGCCGGTGCGTCAATGTGATCAGCCGCATACATAATTCCGGCTATTGTAATAACAAGGCAAAGCATTGTTATCATGAAAATTTTACTTTTTTTCATTTTAAGAATTTTAATTAATGTGATTGATTGGTTATTAGTTCAAAAGCTGGATAAGTTTTTCCGGGAATGGATATATAAGACTGTTTGCCGGCGAATACAGAATAAATACGGAGGATGAGTGATTGCAGATTTAGTAAATCAATATCTATTTGACAAATACCGGCCGGCCCCCTACATAAGTCGGAATTTATTCAATGCTTCCACTTTGTTTTGAACATGAAGTTTCTGATAGATATTCTTGAGGTGTTTCTTTACCGTTTCGGCGCTTATTTCAAGGCGAATAGCAATTTCTTTATACAGCAGTCCTTTGGCAACCAGCTCAAGTACCTGTTTTTCCCGGAGACTTAATAATGAGTTGGGATCATTGATCGCAGGTTTTTGAAAAGTGCCAATTACTTTTCTTGCAATAAAAGGGCTCATGGGCGAACCGCCATTGTACAGATCATGAATTGCCCGGGAGATCTCTTCAACCGTTACCGGGTCTTTTAAGATATAGCCGGACGCCCCGCTTTTCAACGCCTCAAATATTGTTTCATCATCATCATGGATGGTACATACCATGAATTGCGTGTTGCGGATCCTGTCCTTCATACGGACAATGAGCTCTGTACCCCGCATACCCGGTAAGCTGATATCAACAATGGCAATATCAGGTGGTGAATGCATCAATCCGATCATTGCCTTTTCGCCACTTGTGTATGAACCCAGCAACGAAGTATCATTTTCCTGGTTAATGATCGTCTCAAGCGCTTTTCGAAACTGGTCATTGTCTTCAATAATAGCCACCCGAATCATAATGTGTGTTTTATAGGGACCTCGAACACCAAGGTCGAACCTTCATTATTTTTTATAAAAAGCCTTCCATTCAAATGATCAATGCGTTGTTTCATATTTTTTAATCCATTGCCCGTATAGGCGTCTTCATTAAGATAAAATCCTTTGCCATTGTCCGAAACTGAAATCACCAGTTCCTTATCACAAGTTATATTAATATTCACTTTGTCAGCAGCCGAGTGCTTAATAATATTATGCACGGCTTCTTTAACTGTCAGCAAAATATTTCTTCTTGATTCGCCGCTGATCTCAATATCCGGTATGTGCTCTGGTATTGTAATACGAAGCTGGCAGGGATAATTTTCCAGCCATTGCCGAACCTGACGCTGAATATATGAAACAAGACTTGACAAGTGATCATTTTCCGTATTCAGGCTCCATATCACCTCCTTCATCTTGGCAGAAATATCGCCTACTGACTGGTAGATCTTTTCAACATCGCTGCTTGCTGTTTCATCTTTTATTTTTTCTTTTGTCATTTCAGTAAGCAATTTAATACCTGATAAACCGGCTCCTATATCATCATGCATTTCCGAGGAAATTCTTTGTCTTTCCACCTGTACTGCTAATTGCTTTTCAAGTATAGCCCGTTGTTTACGTAATCTGGCAATATAAATAAGTCGTACAATGAAAAAGATGATCGATAAAGCAGCGGCAATTACAAATAATCGAAACCACCAGGTTTGATACCAGAATGGCAATATTTCAAGACTGATGCCAATCGCCCCTTCGACAAACTCGCCTTTCTCATTTATATACCGGATATCAATAACATAATCCCCATAACTAAGGGCATTCAATACAATTTTGTTATCATCATCGGCGGGCAGATATTGGTCCTGGAAGCCACGTATCTTATAACTGAATCGTGGTTTGTTGCTTGTATATGACAAGGCGCTTAGCCATATAGTAGTGTTGGAAGTGCCGGCCGGTAGTACTATTTTGTCCCAATCAAGTTCACTTATTATTGTCTTCCTGTTCTTTTTCACGTATTCGATCTTTTTTATATACACCGCAAATGAATCTGCACTACGTTGATATTTATCCAGGTCCACAGCAGTAAAGCCATTTATTCCTGCAAAAAATAATTTACGGTGGAATGATAAAGCACCTTGCTCATCGAAAGAATTATCCTGCAATCCATCTTCGGCAAAATAATTGAGACATTTCTTCGTCACATAGTTTACTCTCGAAATACCATTATTTGTACTCACCCAAAAAATACTGTCTTTTTCAGGAAGTATGCCGTATACAGCATTGTTACAGAGTCCATCCTGCTCAGTGATGTATGTCCACTGCCCTGTTTTTTTATTGTATCCGTTAACCCCACCGCCATAAGTGCCGAACCAAAGAACTGAATCATCATCATACATATCAAAAAAGATCCCAGAGTTAAAACCGTTGCCATTACGCTTGTAACTGATTATTTGGATCGTGGAATCAACTACCGGGTCAAACTTTGCAACCGCATTATCAAATAATATCCATATATAGCCTTCCTTATCAAACTTGATATTATGTACGTGGTTCTCAGGCAACCCTCCGGAAGCCGCTGTTCCTGCTTTTTTCTGCGTAATGATATGTTGTTGTGGTTGCCATATCAATAGTCCGCCCTGGCCTTCGTTTGCCCAATAGATCTTATCCCCGGACCTGACCGCGTTATTAAAATAGTTTTTTATAAATGGTCTCCACTCAGGGTATAGCTTTAACAATAGATCAACTGAGAGAATTCCTTTCGTTGGTTGGTACGCATACATACCAGCCTCCGATGATATTAGCCACAGATCTTCATCCATTTTCAATACGCGGTGTATAATGCCTAACGCAGAAGTACCATTTATTCTTTTTATATCGCCCGTAATAAGGTCGGCCTGGTAAAGACCATCGGTGCCACAGGCAAAAAGCTGCGAGTTATTTACCGGCACAAGAGAATAGATATGATTCATCCTGACCTTACCATCCGCGCTTTTCTTAAAAGCCGTAAAAGGAGACGGGACCAGGTTCATACGGATAAGATTTTTCATTGAGCTGATCCAAAGACCGTTTTCCCTGTCAAGAAATAGGTCTTCGATAAAATTATCCGCAGTAAAAAACTCGTTGTTTACAATAGGATGAAACTTGCTGTTGACCAGCTCCAGCTTTCCAATCCCGTTATTTGTTCCGACCCAAAGCTCATTGTTCCTGCCGGAAGCAAGACAATTAATAACATTAGTGCTGATCTCCGGGATGGTGATCTTTCTTCCGCTGATCCAGTGACCACCATTGATCGCACCGCTAAAAACACTTGAGCCAACTACAATATAACAACTGTCATTAATTACAGCCAGGTCGTTAACAGTTAAATTCTCAGCTTGTGCTCCCTTAAGATTCACCACGCTATCCCGAATTCGTAATGAGTTGATATCATAAAACAATACGCCATAGTTATTAATCCCGACTGCAAGGATATTTGTGTTCACCCGCCGGATAAATAACACATGTACATCAGAGCTGACGTTTGAAGGAAGTTGAAATTTTTTATATTTATTTTCCTTTAGGCTATAAATTTTCAAAAAGTCCTGGCCCCCGATCCACAAATTATCCTGTGCATCACAAAAGATCTTTTCAATCCAGAGGTTTGGAAGGCCATCTTCATTTCCCCTTTTTTGTGACAAAAGATGTGTTACCTTTTGGTTCCTGATGTTGATCACATCGACACCCGCATTAAAAGAAGCGACATAAAGTCTATCATCATTGCCCAACGCAATATCAAAAATGAAATTTTCCCTTAGACTGCTGGAATCATTACTTTTTTTATAGGGATCAAAATTACCGCCGTCATAACGGAATACTCCGTCTTGAGTAGCTACCCATATAAACCCGTACTTATCCTGGACAACCTTTTTGATATTATAGGTAGTAAGACCTTCGTTAAAAGAATATGTTCTTACATTGAACTGTTGTGAGAAACAGTTGTTTATCGTCAGCAAAAACAATAAGCCATATAAACAGGCGATATGCTTCATCCAATTCCCGCAATAATGAATTAAATTAAGAATAATTTTAGATAACAAGCCCTCTCCATGAAAAAACAAAAAACAAAGAAATGGACACTTATCTTTTTACTTAGCGCCAAGAACAACCTTTACATGGAACAATTAAAGGTAATAAATGAAATTTATGGAGTTGGCAGCAGTAAAGATGTGAATTTAGTTATTATTCTTGATGGATTAGGAGGTGATAAATTTTCTGAATCGCTGGAAAGACCAGCTATCTTTTATGCACAAAAAAATACTGACTTCCTGACCGACACTCATTTTCACATCTTCAGGAAGCACAACACTACTCTTACAGATCCCAAACAATTACAAAGGCTTTTAAATATTGTTGTTGAAAATTTTCCCGCTGCTAACTATGGGTTTTTCTACAAGGGGCATGGTGGACCGGGGGAAACCGACCTGGCAAGAGGAATGTTCGTAACAAGAACAGCTTATATAAATCCCAAATTGCCGGAAAGCAGGTTGCGAAAAATGTATGGTGATAAACAAAAGGGCTGGATATTCGAAGGGTATTGTGAGTATCCGGCGATTAAAAAGAACAAAACAAACAAAAAACCGATCCTGCTTATCTACAGCAAGCGAAACACGAAAACTCTTTCTTATAAAAAATTGGCCTCCACATTACGTAATGTTTTCAATGGGAAGCTTGGTTTTCTCTGTATGGATTGTTGCTGGGCTCAACAGATAGAAAACGCATACAATTTTATTGACGTTACAGATTATTACATAGCTTCTGCGGATGAAATGCCGGCATTGGGTTTAGGGTACACGCAACTCTGTAGTCATTTTATAAAACGTCCTGCCATACGACCCGAAGAAGCCGCGAATTTGATCGTTGCAGTTTATTACAACCAAAACTATGCGGACTACGATAGCGAGGTGGCCGAATTCCGTAAAATGGGTGTTTCTGTTACAAGTCTGAATTTAAAGGAGTATCATAAGTTTCTCAGGGACTTTAGCGCTCTCTGTAAATTGTTTATAAAAAAATTAAAGGAAAAACATGACTATACTTATTATCTGCTGAAAAATTCAAGGGCTAAATGCCTGGATTACACGTACAAAGACACTGATAGATTACCAGTAAGTAAAATTGATTACCCTATGTTCAATATTGACCTGATATGGTTGCTGGAAAACCTGTTATTCTATAGCCTGGACGACCAACGCGAAGAAATACTCTTAAAAGTGATCTATCAGATCCAGGGAAGTCTTATTACGAGCTTTATGGGAAGTCATTATAAAAAGCCTGTGCTGGGCAGACGTGCTATCGGTGGTAATGGAATTGCTATTTGTTTTCCTAAAAACAGCAAATTCGAAGAACGATCGATCATTGGAAATAAAGAGATGAAATTCTATAAAGTATCCGGGTGGAGAGAGTTGCTTACAAGATATTATGATTATAAGCCCGTTCTACCACTGCAGGAATCACTTGCCGGTGAGGGTATGAACAGCCTGAATTTCGATGTCGATGACGACAAAGTTTCGGTTTCCCGCGATAAACAACGTTTGATATTTAAACGGGTAGCGCGTCGAAAAAAAACAAAATAAAAAAGATGTTTGAAGTCATATGAGTCAAATTGGTCAAATACGGCTACTTTCTTGACTTGTATGACTTATATGACATACCTGACTCGCCGAACTTTAAGGCTCTTCTCCTGTTAGTCTCTCTTCACTCCAATCACCGGCAAGGTTCTTTCATGAATGAGTTGATTTAATCTGGCTACATCCTCGTTCATGATATTTTTAAGTTTATTCAGCTGTTCATCAATTAGCACGACAAGCTCTGCATAAGCGTCTTTGGTTTGTTTTGATAGTCCTGATTGACCTGCTACTGACGCGTTATAAATGCTCGACAATTTATCGTCCAGTTTTATGGGGTAATTCAAAACATCCTGGCCGCTTTTTGCTTTGGTTTGGTGTAAGGCTTCTTCCACAGCTGTGATCTGTTTCTGGACTGTATCAATTTGTTGTTTTACTTCTTTTGGCAGGCCCTTACCAACTCTTGCACTGAAATCATTCATCTGTTGTCTTAGTTCCCTAATATTCTTTATCGCTTTCATGATCTCAGTTGATTTATCCCGGATGGTGATCAAATGATTGAATTGTTCTTCATACTCAGCTTGTGAAGTTTTATAATTGGGATCAGCAATGATGGTAAATGGAACTTCTGCGGAATCATTTCCTGATTTAAACTTTGCAAAATAACTTCCTGGTGTCGCTTTTGGTCCACCAATAAAACCATTCCATAAAATGAGCCCTTCTACTCTTTCCGCTTCCGGGTAATTCATATCCCATTCAAACTGGTTCATGCCTGTTGTTACTTCTATTTTCTCAGCAGGAACCCGGGCAGTAGTTGAAAATGTTTTGATCGGCTTTTTATTCTTGTCCAATACCTGGATTGAAAGTTTTGTTGAATCGATGACATTCTTCATGTAATAATTAAATACCACGCCATTTGGAGGGTTTTTTCCAACATTACGAAGATCACCGGCAGCACCACGGCCACCGCCACCGCGTCTCCCGCCCCCAGGCATCCGGTAAGCCGGATTGACACTAAATACGTGAAGACGCTTATTCAAAATATCAGTATTTCTTTCCTGCACTACCGTAAGGTCATCTAATATATAAATACTTCTTCCCTGAGTACCCACAACCAGGTCATTATTTTTTATAGCAAGATCAGTGATCGGGACTTCGGGTAAATTCAATTGAAAGGATCTCCAGTTAGCGCCGTCATCGTAAGAAATATACATCCCGTATTCAGTACCTGCATAAAGTAAACCTTGTCTTTTTCTGTCCGCACGCAAACACCTTGAAAAATGCATTGGATTGATCCCATTTGTGATCTGCTTCCAACTCTTACCATAATCCTCAGTTTTGTAGATGTAAGATCTGAAATCATCCAGTTTATACCTTGTGCCGACAATGTAGGCTGCTCCTTGTTTGAATGGATCCACCTCGATACAATTCCACATTATCCATTGAGGAATATTCTTTGGAGTGACATTCTCCCAATTCTTGCCGCCGTCCCTGCTTACATGTACCAACCCATCATCGCTTCCCGTCCAGAGAAGATCTTTCTCAACCCAGCTTTCTGTTGCATAAAATATAGTGCAGTAATACTCAACACTTGTATTGTCCTGTGTTATCGGTCCACCACTGGATGCTTGCTTCTTTTTATCATTGGTCGTCAGATCCGGAGAAATGATCTGCCATGTTTTTCCTTCATCCTCTGTGGCGAAAAGATGATTACCTGCTGCATATAATTTTTTCGGGTTGTGTGGCGAAAAGAAAATTGGAAAGTTCCATTGAAAACGATACTTAGCCGCTTCGGCACCGGCACCCATATTGTCAATCGGCCATACATTTATTGCACGACCTTCACCAGTACGATGATCTAAACGTTGTAACGAACCCATATAATTACCGCCATAAGTAATATCCGGGTTCAACGGATCTGCAACAACATAGCCGCTTTCACTTCCGGCTGTGTTTTCCATATCAGTCGCTGTGATCGCTGCACCATAGGTCCTGCTTTTTATTCTAAAAGCACTGTTATCCTGCTGACCGCCCATAATACGATAAGGAAATGCATTATCGGTGCTAACCCGATATATCTGAACAGTGGGTTGATTCAGGTAAGTACTCCAGTTATTTCCTCCATCAAAAGAAACCTGTGCTCCACCATCATCGGCAACGATCATACGGTTACCATCTTCAGGATCGATCCACAGGTCATGATGGTCGCTATGGGGTGTACTAATGGATTGAAATGTGCGACCGCCATCATTGCTTCGCATAAAACCAACATTGGGACAATACACACGATTCTCATTTTTCGGATCGACAAAGACTTTTGTATAATACCATGCACGTTGACGGATATTATTATCACTTGATGTCAGTGTCCATGATTCACCGCCGTCGGCACTCATGTACAATCCGCCATCTTTATTTTCAATGATAGTGTAAATCTTATCAGTATTGGACGGCGCTACGGCTACACCCACAATTCCCCAGGCTCCTTTGGGCAAACCTTTTTTTGATGAGACACTTGTCCAGGTCTCTCCCCCATCGGTGCTCTTCCATAAACCACTTCCCTCACCACCGCTTTCCAATGAATAAGGCGTTCGGATCAACCTCCATGTGCCTGCATAAAAAACTTTTGGATTACCCGGCTCCATCACAAGATCACTGCAACCGGTTTGATCATTGATAAATAAAGTTCTCTTCCATGTTTTGCCCCCATCGGTTGTTTTATAAACACCGCGTTCCTGGTTGGGCCCAAACAAATGACCCATAACTGCTGCCCAAACTATATCAGGGTTCTTTGGATGAATGATAATTCGGATAATATGACGTCCGTCTTTTAAACCAATATTGCTCCAGCTTTTTCCGCCATCATCACTTCGCCACATACCGCCAAGACCTTCACTCACATTTCCACGCATCGTATTTTCTCCTTCACCAACATAGATTATTGTTTCGTCCGAGGGAGCAACTGCTACTGCCCCAATAGAACTTCCAAAATACTTATCTGAAATATTTATCCAGTTACTTCCGCCATCAATGGTTTTCCAAACCCCACCGCCCGTTGCACCAAAATAAAACGTGTTTCTGTTCTTAAAACTTCCGGTTACTGCCGCGCTCCGTCCGCCGCGAAAAGGACCAATCAAACGATATTTTAATTTAGAAAACAATTGCTCGTCTTCAGTAGTGACAGCAGCCTGTGCCTGCTTTGTTTTTTGGGCAAAAGAAAAAGATGTGATTGCAATTGCAGCAAGCAATAAAAAAACTCTACTCATGTGTTTTGATGTTAGATGAATGAAGTTAGTGATTTACCTTTATCAAAATCACAGGCATGAATTCATTTTCTATAACGGGCAACCTGGTTGATGTTCATCAAAAAAAAATTTACCCGGCAGAAATAAAAGTTGCCAATGGGAGGATTGTCTCAATAACCTCAAATTCCAAACTTCAAACCTCAAACTATATTCTCCCGGGATTTGTTGATTCGCATGTTCATATTGAAAGTTCAATGTTGGTTCCGTCAGAATTTGCAAAGCTGGCAGTAGTGCATGGCACAGTGGCGACAATTAGTGACCCGCATGAGATCGCCAATGTATGCGGGATGAAAGGGGTAGAATTTATGATCGAAAACGGAAAAACAGTGCCGTTTAAATTCAATTTTGGCGCTCCAAGTTGCGTACCTGCCACAAGTTTTGAAACTGCAGGAGCAACCCTGGACTCAAACGATGTTGAAAGTCTTTTGAAAAGAAACGATATAAAGTATTTAAGTGAAATGATGAATTTTCCCGGTGTATTAAATGAAGATGAAGAAGTGATGAAAAAAATTGAAGCAGCCCATCGTTTACTAAAGCCGGTTGATGGACATGCACCGGGGTTAAGAGGCGAACAGGCTAAACAATATATCGCCGCAGGAATTACTACCGATCATGAATGTTTTACAAAAGAGGAAGCTTTGGATAAATTACAAAACGGGATGAAAGTCATAATTCGTGAAGGCAGTGCGGCAAAGAATTTTGAGGCCCTGATCGACCTGTTGAATGATTATCCAAACCAAATGATGTTTTGCAGTGATGATAAGCACCCGGACAGTTTAGTAATTGGACACATCAACCAGCTTTGTGCAAGATCAGTAGCTAAAGGAATTGACCTGTTTAAAATATTGCAGGCAGCATGTGTAAATCCTGTTCTTCATTATAAACTAGACGTTGGCCTGTTGAAACAAAATGATCCTGCAGATCTTATTATTGTAAAGGACCTGGAAAAATTTGAAGTATTGAAAACCTTTATTGATGGAGAACTGGTGGCCGAAAATGGGCAGTCATCAATTCGCAGTCCTCAGTCGGCAATCATCAATAATTTCTCTTGCGGTAAAAAGAAGCCGGACGATTTTGAAATTAAAGGTATCACAGACCATGAACAGCTTATTTCAAATTGGATGGTTATTGATGGCGCAGGAAATCTAAGGATTCATGTCATTGAAGCATTAAATGGACAACTGATTACCAACAAATTCTTATACGAGCCTGCCGTTATTAATAACAAATTGGAGAGCGATATTGAGGATGATATTTTAAAAATAGTTGTCATTAATCGCTACAAAGATGCTCCCATTGCTAAATCATTCATCAATAATTTTCGTTTAAACAAAGGAGCAATTGCGTCATCTGTCGCACACGACTCTCATAACATTGTTGCCGTTGGTGTGGACGATGAAAGTATTTGTAAAGCTGTTAATCTTATTATAGAACAGAACGGTGGAATCAGCGCGGTTAGTGATAAAAAAGAAATGGTACTTGCATTACCTGTTGGCGGATTAATGAGTAATGAAGATGGGTACAAAATTGCTGAATCTTATACAGCTATTGATAAAATGGTAAAAGAGGAACTAGGCTCAACTCTCTCTTCTCCATTTATGACACTTTCATTCATGGCGTTGCTGGTGATACCACATTTGAAGTTAAGCGATCTTGGTTTGTTCGACGGAGACAATTTCAAATTGCTATGATCAGAGACCAGTTCTAAAGGGCTTGTTTGTGAAGTCCTTCATATGCTAGGCAGATTTCCGTTTCAAATGCCCGGGAGAATACCCGTGATGTTTTTTAAACGTCTCAATAAAGCTGCTCACTTTTTCATAATTAAGCATAGCTGCCACTTCATTTACAGTAATAGGCTTTTCCAACATCAGCCGCTTGGCATGCTCCATTCTTAACTCGAGATAATATTCATTTAAACTTTTATTGAAAACGGTTTTGAAATACCTTTTGAGCGTTGACTCACTAAGGGCTACTTTTTTTGCTATGGCATCGACCCCCGGGAAAATACCGTTCAGTTGCTCTTTCAGTATTCTTTCGGCCATCATTATCTTATCATAATAAAGCACTTTACTTTCCAATATTTCCTGCGCAGATCTTGATGAGATTTTCCTGAAAAATTCTGCGATCAATAATAAAACCTCCGCTTTGATATGAAGATGGCTTTTTAGGTTAGAAGCAACAGCCGTATAAATATCGGAAACGATCCTGTATTCTGAAGGCGAACAGGATTCAAGCAGCATGGCCGGGTATGGCTTTTCATTTAATTCGGCGATAAATGTCCTGATCTTATCATCCGATTCATCAAACGCTTCCATGAGCCACGAATAGGTTAGCGAAACGTCAATGGCGTGGAGACCCGTACTTCCTTCAATTTCAAAATTCATTTCTGTGTCACTTGAGAAAAATACAATGTTCATACCATGTGGAAGGTGCATGAGCTTAGGAAAAGCCTTGTTGCTCAATCCCAAACTTTCGGTAGTTAAAAGGTACCCGATATGAAAATATTTTTCATCTTTTTCATAACGATGTGACAGTTTGTGAAAGGCGATAGGTTTTATGATGTTAAAGTCCCAAACCCTCATCTCTACACCCTGATCCAGCTTTATTTTCTTAATGTAGCCAAAACCGTAGTTATCAGGAATCCTGATGAGACCATTTTCAGAAGTAGTGTTAAACACTTCGGCAAGGTTTGAGAAGGATTCGTTAGAATCAATTTCTTCAAAGGTATAATGCAGTTTATCCACGGGGCTTATATTCTATAGTCATCGGTTATTGCTACCAACCAGTGAGCCCGCTCCAAAAAAATCAGATCACTGCAAGTGTCAGAAAATTCACTATCAAGTTACAAAAATTAATTTCATACTTCTACATCCTTAATATACTTTTTGTAAAACTTACGTAGAATTTTTTCAATTAGCCTATTTGAACTTTAAGAGGTATTTTTTGAATCTACGACGGAAATCCCCTGTTACAAGTACGAGTAGCTTTGGTGTTAGGAAGACATCATGAATGAATACAGAGTTTTCCAAATGGATTCGAATTGGACAATCAAGCACTAAAATTCCGGACACTATGAAAACAAGAAAGGATAATCTCTTGTGATCTTCAAACATTTATTCCACCAGTTCTGAAGATCGTCCCAACTCCTGTCATTGTTTTCAGCCCAAATCTTAGAATGGTTAAAAAGCAGCTAAACTGCTTAATGATATTGTATTGTGTAAAACGTAAACCGTAAAGTATGAAAACGAAAACAACCAACTCTAGTATTTTAAGCTTGCTCACCCTGTTTTGTGTAACTGCATATGGACAAAAGATCAACGAACTTCCAAAACAAGTTTCAAACGATTGGTATAGAACGGCTACAGAAAACTTACTTCAGAAAGAGTACATTTTTAGACCAACAACTACAGCTTATATATATAGTGCGGCAAACCCGAAGAATCAACTTGGGTTTCTGGTAAGCCCGGATGGCTATTCGGTTAATCACCTTGGTCAGGCGGAAAATGATTGGAATGTTGAATTCCGGTTTATTGGCGTCGGTAAAATAAATGGTTCCTGCCTGCTGCCACATGATTTTATAATTACGGAAAAAAAATCAGCTCTTGTTTTCGTCTCTCCCCAATTTGATATTGAGTACATTAATAACCCCGATGGTCTTCGCCAAAATTTTATTGTAAAGGAAAGTCCCCGGGGCACAGGCAATTTGAAAATTCAAATGGGTCTGAAGTCTGACCTGGAAGCCGCAATAGCTGGATCTGCCAAGCTTGTCTTCCACACAAAAGAAAATAAGAATAACATTAAGCTTATTTATGATGATCTGAAAGTATGGGATGCAAATGGCACAATACTCAACGCTGAATTCAACCTGGACCAAAATGGCAAACTAATCGACATCGTTGTTGATGACAAGGAAGCTATTTACCCCATTACCGTTGACCCGCTTAACCGGACTGCTGAATGGTCCAGTTCAGCTGACGGTCTATTGCCGTCATTGCTTACTAATTTGCAATTACAGGTAGAAACACTTTATGGTTATACGGTTGCCGGTCTTGGCGATGTAAATGGCGATGGTTTTGATGATGTGGCAATAACTGCTCCCGGCATGGCTGATGTAATCACCGGAAGCGGTTCACTTGCCGGTGTCGGTGCCGTATTCATTTATTTAGGCTCTCCAACGGGTCTGCCTGCAAGTCCAAGCAAGGTGTTGCAGCCTACGACCGCAGTAGAGGGCGCGTTATTTGGTTTTAGCATTGACGCAGGAGATATCACAGGTGATGGAAAAAATGATATCATCGTTGGAGCTCCAATGGACAGGTATCAAACAACTGCACAGGGGTTGTTTGGTGCCACTAACGTAAATGTTACTGCAGGCAAAGTTTATTTATACAGAAGCGAAGATCTTTTTAGCGCCCCGAACCCAACACCTTTT
>JAICPX010000112.1 GCA_025929635.1 Chitinophagaceae bacterium | reverse complement strand
TCAAGAATCAAGAAACAATATTCAAGACTCAAGGATCAAGAAGCAATATTCAAGACTCTTGAAGTGAAAGTTTTGAGTAATGATTCACCAATTTGCCTAATTGCTGCAAACTGAGGGGAGTAGTTTGCGGTATACTTGAATCTTGAGTATTGAATCTTGAATCTTTCACTTTTATTCATTTAAGACTCAAGAATCAAGAAACAATATTCAAGACTCAAGGATCAAGAAGCAATATTCATTGAACTTTCTATTTAAAATTGAAATGTAAACTGATCCCACCGGCAAAATTGAAAGGCGTCGCCGGATTATAATACCTACCGCCAAAAGCATTGATATCGTTTCCCAGGCTATATTTTTCATCAAGTATATTATCGGCTGCAATAAAGAGCTCCATCAATACTTTGGGATGCAGATTTTTTTTCCATCCCAGCCTTGCCCCTAACAAATTATACGATGGCGCATAATCAGTATTGGCATCATTTAAAGCGATCCTGCCGGCATAATAGTAGTTTACATTCATGTATAATCCCTGCTTAAGGGCAAGGTCAACTCCGGCTGCCAATACATTTTCGGGAACACTGGGCAATTTCTTGCCGGAATAGTCAGCGATAACCTGTTTGAAGTCTTTATAAGTAAAATCATTCCATGTATGAGTTAACCAAATTTTCAAATCAGAGATCATGTGTGGTGAGCTGACCAGGAAGCTCCATGAAAAATAACTTTCAACTCCCAACTGCTTTGTGCTCCCTGCATTTACAAAATAATCTGCACCGGCCGCATCTCTTCTTTGCACTATTGTATTTTTCAAACTAAAGCGAAAGACGTTAACATCAAAATATATTCTCCTGCTATTTGCCGTTCCCCGGATACCGGCTTCATAATTTATTCCATCTTCGGGATTCAAATTGGTTTGAATGATCCCGCTTGATGGTAACAATTCTGCAGTAGTGGGTGGGGAAAAACCTCTTGCCACACTTCCGTAGACAGACAATGGTTTCGCAAGCTGCTTCAGGATTGCCAGTCGCGGCGCCACTTCATTATTATACTTTCTTTTCTGTTCACTTACAGGTGTATTGGAAAAACGTGTAATGCTGATGTTCTGTGCATTGACGCTTGCGCCTGCCGTTATGAACCAACTGTGAGGCAATTCAAGCGTAGCTTGTGCAAAGGCGGAGAATACCCGGTTATTGATCTCATCATCGGTCTGCAAAGTATCGGGGTTCCCGTTCATATTTGAATAGATTCTTACCGAAGAAATTCCTTGTTGAAATTCTACTCCCGTTACGATATTTAGTTTAGTTGCTTCATTAAAATGTTTGGTGAATTGAAAAATAGAACGGCCACCGGTATGCGGTTCGCTTGTCCGTGCATAATTACGGATGGTTGGATTTAGCAGGCGTGTTGATGCTCCATAAAACGAAGTTGTATTCTGCCAGTGGTCGGAAAATTTTTGATTAAAGCTGATACCAGCCAAAAATATTTTTTGAAAGATGGCGGCTTTATTTTCTGCTGCGCCCGGCGTCATGCCAACTCTTGGTCTTGCTGCTTTTGGGTTTGAATTGTATTCCGCAAGTGTCAATCCTCCTGGCGTTTGATAGAACAGGTCGCCCCAAAGAAAATGCGTGGTTATTTTTCCTTTGTCCGAAAGATTTGCAGTAAGGTCCCAGGTAAAAACCTTTCTGTCAAGTTCTGCATTGTCGCGATAACCATTGGATGACAACTGGAGGTAATTGATCGTATTTTGAAAGGCGTCAGTACCGAGCCGCAAATTTGTATTCAGGTTATTCAATCCAAAACTCCCGGCGCTATAATCAAATGACAAACCGGGATGCCAGTTTGCATGATTCGTTTTCAATAACAAAACGCCACCCGTACCTGCACCATATAAACTGCTTCCCGGCCCTTTGATCACTTCGAGTGATTGAATATTGTAAAAGCCGAGTTGGTTTAGATACGTATTACCACCCGGATCGGTATAAGGAATATCATTGTAATAGGTCTTTACATTTCTTACACCAAATGGTGATCGAAGCGAGCTGCCACGGATATTCAGTCGATAGCTTCCCGGCGAACGTTCTTCCATTCTTATCCCCGGGTGATTGTTTAATGCAGGCAAGATATTGGTATTGGTAAAATGTGAAAGCTGCGCTTTGCTGACAACTGCAACCGCTGCCGGCACCTGCATTAGTTTCCTGTTTTGCTCATAAGCTTTTACTGTTACTTCTTCCAATGTTTGCGTAGAATCAGTGGCAGGGTGCTGCGCCGATAAAAAATTTATTTGCGTGAAAAGCAATATGGCTATCAACAATTGTCTCATAAGTTGGGAGAGTAAAGTTAATTGCATTATCAATATTAATCACCAGGGGTGTTGACGTAAAGCCCGGGTAAAGCAGGAGCTCCTAAAATCATTACATAGCCGCATTGCGCTTCAGCCCCATCAAAAACCACTATAGTTTCTTTATCTTCCCGGCATGAAGTCAAATAAGCTGAATCTTTTTTCACTGACGATGATCGTGATCGGTTTAGTGATCGGCATGGGCATTTTCAGGACCTCTTCAGATGCCGCCAATGCCGCCATTACACCCAACGTTTTTTTTATTGCGTGGGTTGCCGGCGGTTTGGTGGCATTATGCGGTGCATTGACCTATGCGGAAATTGGTTCACGTCTTCCTGTTACAGGTGGTTATTATAAAGTGTTTGCTGAATGTTATCACCCATCAATTGCTTTCGCAATCAACTGTATCATACTCATTTCAAATGCTGCTTCGCTTTCAGGGGTGGCCCTTATCGGCAGCGAATATATCTCACAGATAATTTTTGTAAACGATCCCGGTTCTTTTGTAAAAGCGCTGATTGCCATGTCAGCTATCATTATTTTTTATGGTGTAAATCTTATGGGTCTTCGAATGAGCTCGCAGACGCAGAATGTTTTAATGATCATCAAGATCGGGTTGGTAGTGCTGTTGATCAGCTCATTATTTTTTCCCTCTAATTATGCTTCACAAACATTAAAGTCAATCTTTCCCGATCCAACATGGAGTGATTATATCAAATCATTTGGTATAGCCCTTATCGCGGTTTCCTTTACTTATGGCGGTTACCAGCAAACAATAAATTTCGGCGGTGAGGTAGAAAATGCGAGGAAAACGATTCCCCGTGGAATCTTTATTGGCATACTGGTGATCATTGCCCTATACCTGGCAGTAAGTTTTGCTTATTATAAAGTGATCGGGTTTGAAGAATTGAAAACATCAAGAGGCATCGCCGCTATTGTTGCCGAAAAGATGTTTGGCCCTTCTGGTCGTTATATAATTTCCATTTTACTTTTTCTTGCCGTGCTTGCTTACGTGAATGTCTTATTGCTTAGCAACCCACGGGTAATGTATGCGATGAGCCAGGATGGGATCTTGCCGGCAGCCTTTAGCAAAAAGGATTCAAAAAGAGATGTATTGACAGTAAGTCTTAGCGTGTTTGCAGCAATTTGCGTGATCGTATTGTTCTTTATGGATGAATTCAACGAGATATTAAGCTTCACCATATTTCTTGATTCATTTGGCATGGCATTTTCTGCGGCAACAATTTTTATCTTGCGAAAAAGAACAAAGCACCTCGATGGAACAGGCATCTACACCATGAAGTTGTACCCATTAATGCCATTGATATTTATTGCCGCCTATGTGTTTGTTGCCATCAGTATTACGATCGATACGCCCCGGTTTGCATTAATTGGGATTGGCGCAATTGCAGCATTCATGCTTATTTATTTTATTATGGTAAGTGCAAAAAAGCAAATTAAATAGGATGGATATTTCTTATATCATAAATGAATTAGGAGAGGAAAGAGAAAACTATTTCAATGCCGTTTCGCCCCCGATTGCACAGACAAGCAATTTTGTGTTTAAAACCGTCGATGAGCTGAGCAAGGCTCTTGAAGATGAAATGGCCCGCTATCTCTACAGCCGGGGTTTGAATCCGACTGTTGAAATTCTAAGAAAATAATTGGCAGCATTGGATGGGGCCGAAGATTGTTTGGTTTTTAATAGTGGCGCTGCCGCAATTTTTGCCGGTGTTTTTGCTAATGTAAAAAGCGGTGATCATATTGTTTCCGTAAACGCCCCCTATACCTGGGCGCAACGAATGTTTGATGTGGTTCTGCCAAGATTCAATATCACTACGACCTATATTGACGGAACAAAAATCAATAACTGGCAACAAGCAACCAGGGACAATACGACCTTATATTATCTTGAATCTCCCAATAGCTGGGATTTTGCATTGCAACCGATAAAAGAAGTTGCTGCCTTAGCAAAAACAAAGGGCATTACCACTTTTATTGATAATAGTTACTGCACGCCGATACATCAAAAGCCGATCGAAATGGGAATCGATATGGCCATGCAAACAGCAACGAAATATATTGGCGGGCATAGCGATACCTTAGGCGGTGTGCTTAGCGGTAGCAAAGCCATGATAAAAAAGATCTTTGACAGTGAATACCTGAATATCGGAAGCGGTATTCAACCCTTCAATGCCTGGTTATTAAATCGTGGTCTACGAACATTACCGGCAAGACTCGAACGCATCACAAAAACCTCTTGGGAAGTATTGAAATTTCTAAAACAACATCCAACGGTTGAAAGAGTGATCTTTCCTTTTGATGAATCATTTCCCCAGTATGAATTGGCAAAGCAGCAAATGAAAGGCGCCTGTGGGTTGATGACGATGGTGTTGAAAACAAAAAAGAGAGAGGAAATCGTGAAATTCTGCGAAGGGCTGAAACATATTATGATAGCAGTCAGCTGGGGCGGGCATGAAAGTTTGGTGATCCCAAAATGTGCCGGAATCCCCGTGCCAGATTTTGATCCTTTAAATCATGAACACCGGTATGTTAGATTATATGTTGGTTTAGAAGATCCGGATTATCTGATAGCTGACCTGGGGCAGGCTTTCGAAAATACCGGCTGAGAATTAACGACCCATTTGTCAAAATTCAGTCATGGAAAAACGCATTTCTCCTATTTTTGCGGCATGTTCAAAACTGCTCTCACTACATTCGTTGCACTGCTATTCGTTTCGTTCATTTCGGCACAGGAGAAATGGGACCTTTTGAAATGTGTCCAGTATGCCCTTGACAACAATATTTCAATAAAACAACAGGACATCCAGGCGCAGATCGCTAGCCTGACCTACAAACAAAGTAATCTTTCAAAATATCCCAACTTAAATCTTAACTCCGGACTTGATCTGAGTACCGGCCGTTCGATCGACAGAACAACTAACCAGTTTACTACCGAATCCATTTTTAATAACAGGTTCAGTCTTCAAAGTAACGTCGATGTTTTTAATTGGTTTAGTAAGAGAAATACAATTGCTGGTAACAAGTTAGAAGCATTAGCCGCTACAGCGGCCGTTGATAAACTGAAGAACGATATTGCGCTGAACATCGCTGCAACTTATCTCCAGGCATTGCTTGCAAAAGAACAGGTAAATGCATCAAGGATCCTGGTTGGGCAAACAGTAGCACAATTAGAAACAACAAGAAAATTAGTCGCTGCAGGCAGTCTCCCCGAATTAAATCAATTGCAATTAGAGGCTCAACTGGCAACAGACAGTGTTACCCTGATCACTGCTATGGGAACGGAAACACAATCGTTGCTACTGATAAAGGCATTGCTGAATCTTGATGCCGGTGTTGCCTTCGATATTGTTACGCCGCCCATAGATAAAGTACCCATTGATCCGATTGCAGAGCTACAACCGGAAGTTGTGTACCAATTAGCAATTGCCAATATGCCTCAGCAGAGACTGAACAATTTTCGCTTGCAGGCCGCTGAAAAATTTGCCGATGCAGCTAAAGGCGCTTTGTATCCTTCGATCGGTGCCGGTATAGGGTTAGGTACAAATTATTCTAATTTGAAAAGTAACAGCAAATTATTAAGCACTACTCCCATTGGTACTACCGAGATAGCATTTGTACAGGGGTCAAATACTCCGGTGTATGTCAACAACTATGCACGAACGTTTTATGCGAATCCATACTTTACACAAATTTCAGACAACTTCAACAATGGGATCGGTATAAACATATCGGTACCTATTTTCAATGGTAATTCGGCAAGAATAAATTGGCAAAAGCAAAAGCTGACTGTAAAAAGCTTGACACTGCAGCAGGATTTGGATAACATGACTTTAAAACAAAACATTTATACTGCTTATACAGATGCGATGACCGCGCTGCAAAAATTCAATGCAAACACGAAAGCAGTGGAAGCGGCACAGAAAGCATATGATTTTTCACAAAAGAGATATGATGCTGAGTTGTTGAATACGATTGATCTTATTATCAGTCAGAATAATTTATTCACAGCAAGGATCAATCAGCTTTCGGCGCAATATGATTATGTTTTCAAGATGAAAGTGCTTGAATTTTATAAAGGACAGGGAATAAAATTGTAAACCCAAACCCCTGGAGGGGCTTATGGCATACCGATTTTGGAAATAATTTTTAATCATCAAATATTCTCCGCCGCGGCGGAGATGGGGGTTAACAAAAATGAGTAAAACAGTTAAATGGATATTGTTCAGTTTATTGGGGATCGTGGTGTTGCTGGTGCTTTTTAAAATGGTGGCCGGCAAAAAGGATACCGGCGAAAAAGTTTCAGCTGAAAAAGTGACCCGCCGGACAATTATCGAAACCGTGAACGCAAGCGGAAAAGTATATCCTGAAGTAGAAGTAAAGATCAGCCCGGATATATCGGGCGAGGTCGTGGAGTTAAATGTAGAAGAAGGTGATAGTGTAAGAAGAGGTGATATACTTGCAAGGATCTATGCCGATATCTATGCGTTGCAACGTGACGAGGCAGCTTCGAGAGTAAGCCAGTCACAGGCGGTTGTTGAAAACAGCCAGGCCAGTCTCGCTGCGTTGGAAGCATCTCTCGAACAGGCCAAACAGGCCTATGATCGCAATAAGAGACTATATGATGATAAAGTGATATCGCGTGCAGAGTTTGAAGGATATGAAACGACATATAAGTCTGCACAGGCAAATTACAATGCGGCAAAACAAAACATCCGGGGCTTGCAGGCAGGCGTGAGAACTGCCCAAACGGGTTTAAGTTCAGCAAATAAAAACCTGGGAAGAACAACGTTGGTTGCCCCGATGAACGGCGTCATTTCCTCTCTGACAATAAAGAAAGGGGAACGGGTAGCCGGCAACGCTTTTAGTCTTGGTACAGAAATGATGAGGGTAGCGGATATGAGCATATTGGAAGTAAGAGTCGACGTTGGTGAGAACGATGTGGTGAAAGTACATTTGGGTGATAGCGCAGATGTGGAAGTAGATGCGTATAATAACAGGAAATTTAAAGGTATTGTTACACAAATTGCAAGTAGTACCAAGGGAGGGTTGAGCGCAAATGCCTTGAACAGCGCCGATGTAACACAATATGAGGTAAGGATCAGGCTTGACAAAAATTCCTATGCTGATTTGATCGATCCTTCAAAACCAAAAAGCTTTCCTTTCCGCCCGGGTATGAATGCACGGGCTGACATAAAAACAAAAAGACAGGCTAATGTCTTGTCCGTGCCAATCAATTCTGTGGCTGCAAGGGTGCGGGGAAGCGATAAAACAGTCGATGATAAAAAGAAAGAAGAAAAGAAAAAACAAACCACCACTGAGGGAGACGCCGATGAAAACCTTGCAGTGGATGAAAGTGAATTAGAAGAAGTAGTCTTTGTCGTGCAGAAAGATGGTAAAGTGAAAAAGGTAACAGTGAAAACAGGCATACAGGATATTAATTTCATCGAGATAAAAGAAGGATTGGCAGAAGGTGATGAAGTAGTGACCGCACCTTTTAATTCGGTCAACAAGACATTAAAAGATGGTGCTACTGTAAAAGTGGTGTCACAGGAGAAATTATTTGAAGGAGGTTAAACCAGGATTTCCCGGATTTTAAAGATTGATGAGGAAATTTGGATGAGTCCCGACGTTTACGGTCGGGACTTTTTTTATTTGAATTTTCTGCAACGAATTCACATGAGGTATCTTTATTTCCTCATAATCCTTTTAATCAGTAAACTCGCGGTTCAATTATGGAAAATCCGGTTAATCGTGGTTCTTTTGGCATCATCGGCAGCGGAAGTTGGGCTACTGCATTGGCGAAGATCCTTACTGATAATCATAATACTATTAACTGGCTCGTAAGAACCGGTGCCATGTCAGATGCCATCATAAAGAGAAAACATAATCCTAATTACCTGCACACTGTAGTTTTTGACACTTCACTGCTTAACCTCCAAACTAATGTTTCAAAAGTTGTAGACGCGTCTGATCATATTATTATAGCCACGCCATCTGCTTACGTGGCGGATACATTAAAGAGTTTGTCAAATAAGGATTTTGAGGGGAAAAAGATCATTTCTGCCGTAAAAGGAATTATTCCCCAGGACAATATTTTGCTGAATGACTATCTGCAAAAAGAGTTCAATGTTGATCTGAAAGATTATTTTACGATTATGGGACCCTGTCATGCAGAAGAAGTGGCAGCAGAAAAATTATCCTATCTCACATTCTCAGGAACCGATGAACCTATGGCCGCTGAAATAGCAACCTATTTTAAAACAGATTACCTGAATACTGTTGTGAATGATGATGTGTATGGTGTTCAGTTCGCCGCTATCTTAAAAAATATTTATGCATTGGGTGCCGGCATCGCACATGGATTGGAATATGGCGATAATTTTTTGAGTGTATTGATCGCAAACAGCGCCGATGAAATGGCGGGTTTTCTTAGAAATGTGGGAATACTCAATATGGAGGTTGGAAAACACGAAGGTGAGGACCCGGTAACTCATAAAAAAAGAGCCAATTATGCAGCTTCAGTTTACCTCGGTGACCTGCTGGTTACATGCTATTCTTTGTACAGCCGCAACCGGACTTTCGGAAACATGATCGGCAAAGGATATTCGGTAAAATCAGCCCAGCTTGAATTAAATATGGTGGCCGAAGGATACAATGCGTCAAAATCAATATATATTATTAATAAGGGTGTAAAATCCGAAATGCCGGTAGCGGAAACTATCTACCGGATCTTATGGGAGCAGCTTTCTCCGGAGGAGGGTTTCAGGCAGATTGAAGAAACATTGGTTTGATATTATTAATTATTTATTATTGATTATTTCGTGCGTTTTTCGGTTTCTTCCCAATAATTAATAATTAATAATCAATAATACCATGTAAGGAAAGAATCAACCAATAAACAACTCAGCAGCAATTCCATCGGCAAATAATTTCCCTTCCCTGGTCAATTTCAGAAAATTATTTTCTTCTATCATTTTTCCTTGAAGGATGAATCGTCGACTTTTCATCAGGAACTGCTGACTGCCGACTGCGGACTGCCGACTGCTGACTTTCACCAGGTCCAATCCCTCAACAGTCCGCAACGAAGTCATGATGTATTCATTCAGCTTTTGAGTATCGGTCAATGTTTCTTTTTCAAATGGTATTTCATTTTTTGAAAGTGATTCGATATACACGTTATTATTTGAAATATTCCATTGCCTGCTTATTCCATTAAAAGAATGTGCCGATGGTCCAAGTCCCAGATATTTTTTTCCCTGCCAGTACGATGTATTGTGTTTACTTCGAAAACCAGGTTTGGCAAAATTGGAAATTTCATAATGCTCGTAGCCGGCTTCTTCGAGCCATCGCATTAACAATAGAAATTGTTCAGCTTGTTTTTCCTGTTGAACATTTTCTTTCTTTTTTTCCCTGATCATTTTATCGAGCGGGGTTTTCGGCTCCACTGTCAAAGCATAACAAGAAATATGAGGAATATTCAAAGCAATCACCTGCTCTACATTTTGTTTCCATTTTTCATTGGTTAAAAGAGGATGACCATAGATCAGGTCAATTGTTATGTTGTCAAATTGCTTAATTGCCAATTGCAAATTGTCAATTGCCTGTTGCGCATTATGCGCCCTGTTCATCCATTGCAGGTCTTCGTCAAAAAAGCTCTGTATGCCAATGCTCAGGCGATTGATGCCGATTTCTTTCCACCCGGCCAGTTTTTCTTTATCAATGTCATCGGGATTTGCCTCAAGGGTAATCTCAGCGGTAGCAAGAACATGAAAAGTTTCCCTGACTTTACTAATCACCAATTTCAAATCTCCAATCTCCAATATCGACGGTGTTCCTCCTCCGAAATAAATTTTTTCAATCATATCGGGTTCGCTCGCTCCCCTCTCCGCCAGGAGAGGGGCCAGGGGTGAGGCGCTGAAATATTCCTTCTGAAGTTCAATCTCCTTCAATAAAGCCCCCAGCAATTCGTTTTTATACCGCCAAGAAGTGGAAAAATGGAAATTACAGTAGTGGCAGGCTTGTTTGCAAAAAGGAATATGTATGTAAATACCCGACAAATAAAATATTTTTGAGTATCCTTTGAATGACTAACCCGGCAAAAATACAAAGCCATCTGCCTGCAGCCCTGCTGTTTTTAGTTATTGTTTTGTTTCAAAACATTACTGTCGGGCAGGCAATTTACCAGTTAAATGTAAGTTGTATTGATAAAGACCCTGAATTTTTGAAGAACGAAGTGGGCTTGCAAACAGAATTTCCATCAAGACTTAACTGTATTGATTATGTAAATAAACTTCCTTCGTTGTTACAGGCAAAAGGTTTTGTCACATCTTCTCTTGACAGCGTTCTTTTTGATTCAACAGCTGCAAATGTTGTCATCTATTTGGGCCAGCAATACAAATGGGCGCATATCAACACCACTTCAGCCGATCTTCAGCTTCTCACTATCTCAGGCTGGAATGAAAAGTCATTTACCAATAAGCCAATCAACTTCGACCAGCTGAAAAATGTACAGGACCGGATGCTGGGGTACCTCGAAAACAATGGATATCCCTTTGCAAAGATCTTTCTTGACAGCATTAGTATGTTCGAAGACAGTGTGTCTGCCAACCTGGTGGTTGATAGAGGCCCGCTATATAAAATTGACAGCATTCGTGTGTATGGCAATGCCCGGATCTCCAATG
>JAICPX010000664.1 GCA_025929635.1 Chitinophagaceae bacterium | reverse complement strand
ATAGCATTATCGTGTTCACCGGCTATAAATAATACGGGGTTTTCCGTGTTTTTAAGAACAGTTGTTCGATCAGGGCGCTTCATCATTGCCTGATAGTAAGATACGAGTGCATCGCCCGAGAAGTTGGCTAATGTGGAAATAAAGTCAGCTATGGAATTTGGAATTTGTTGTTTGGAATTTGGCGAAAAAAGGTTTGGTGTTGACGTTTTGAGGAACTCGAACCCGCCATGCTGTTTTATAAACTCAATTCCTTTGTTCCTTGTCTCTTTTTTCTCCTCGGTATCGGGAAAAGCAGTCGAGTGAAACAGGCCAAAAGCATTTACATGATTCCAGTAATGTTCAACAAGTGCTAACATGATATAGCCACCCATGCTATGCCCGATAACTGTACACTTGTCTATCCCCTCTTCGTGAATGATCGAATGTAACACTTCTGCTATTCCTTCCATGCTCATATCACTGATCATTTCTGATAAGCCGCTGCCTGGCAGATCGGGGACAATAAGCTTAAACTTGTCTTTTAGGTAATCGATCTGGATGTTCCAGACATTTCCATCTTCACCAAAGCCATGAACCAGCATGACCGGTTTACCCGCGCCAATGCTTCGGTAAAAAATTTTTTTGTTTTGATATCGTAATGTTTTTTCCATTTAATTAAACGCCACGGAGTCACGGAATATTTATCAACGAAGTTCTTCTCTGGTTCTCCGTGTTTCCGTGGCAATTCTCTTACTCAAATAATAACTCCTGGTCAAAATTATCCCAACTACAAACAGTAAAGTTGAATTGAATTGCTGAGGCAGTAAGAACCATGCCAGCAACAAAGCAATGGTATAAAAGAAGATGAAACGGAAATAGGTATTGATCCAATTTTTTTTATTGAATAACATAAATGCAACCGGTAAATGTGTCGGCAAGGCCCATAGTAAATTGAAATTGTTTCTACACATGGCATGGTCTGTTCCAAACCACATGAACAGGATCAAAACGCCAATGGCGCCAACGGTAAAAAAGAAAAAGAAATCGAATATCTTAAAGAATAAACTCCATTTCCTGCGGGTTAAAATACTGAGAACGGCAACAACCAGAAACAACAAACCAAAAACCAAAAATGGGGTAAAGCCGCTTTTAGTTTTGTAGGCATCAAAATAATCCAGCAAAACCTTTTTCTCTGCAACCAGGGGTTGTCCGTTCAATTTGGAGCTATCAAATGCCATCATCAGGTAATCAGGAAGAAACATGGCCTCACGGTTGGTGATTTTTTTATCTATCGGGCTACCCAACAAGATATCGATACCGAACTTACTCCATTGCTGGCCGCCGTTATCAAGATAACTATGGATCAAATGCCGAAATGTAGTGCTCCCCGGATTAGGTACAATATTCCTTGTTTCTAATTGCTTGCCCGCCGCTTTTTCCAGTATATCCCGAAGTCGCGTTGTGCAGTTGTCGTAATTAAAATCGTATTTATAATATTTGTTTTCTTCTTTTGCATTTTCAAAAAGAGCGGTAACAAGTCTTCGTTTTTCTTCACAGGAAATGTTGAATACCTGTTCAGTAATTCCCCGTTTGTAATAGTCATACTCTTCTAAAAAGCCAGTTAATGAATCGATGGAAACAAAATATAATAGCTTTCCCTTTACAAACTTGTTATAGAATTTAGGGTCATAAAAATCAAATGTGCCGTAATTAAAGATAAGATCATGATTAT
>JAICPX010000001.1 GCA_025929635.1 Chitinophagaceae bacterium | reverse complement strand
CGTCCTGGAAAAACCCGGACGGTTTTATTTTTAAATTCACCTGATAGCGAGACCTTGCAGCTAAACATTTTAATATCGATTATCAGTTCGTTAGTGCTGATTTCCTCCTGCAACAACCAGGGTGAACACTTACTTTCAACCCATGAACTTGAAGAACTAAGACAGGAATTTAATCTTCCAAAAGACAAAACGTTTAAACTTGACAAAAGCTTTGTACGTTATCTTTTTACTTTAGACACCTCACTGCTGGCCGATCAAATAAAAAATCATTATCAACCGATACAGGCTGCATATTATGACCGGTCAGGCAAATTGGTGTCTTTTCATATAAACTGCTATGCAAGTGAGGGTGACGAAGATTTTAATTGGAATAAGGCAAATGCCTTTGCGTCATTTGTACCTAAGTCGGTCGCTCCCCTGGATGACATTCTCTTCCTTAATAAACATTTATTATTCATAAAGACCTTTGCAAATGAGTCAATCGACACAACCGGGTTTTCAGCATTTGATTACACAGTCATCGTTCATTGGAACAAAAAATTGCATCCCGCAGGAGCCAGGAAACTGATTAAAATCGTACAGGATAATGCGGCATTGATCAAAGACGGAACGATAAATATCATCTATGCAAACAATGATGACCTATGGTAAGACAAAATCTAATTCTACCTTTGAGATCACAATGTGACATTAACTTTTAAAATAAATTGAATGTACGAACTGATCCTTAAAAATATTGCACGTTTTATTACGCTTACTCCTGAAGAAGAGCATTATTTTACATCATTGCTTAAACTAAAAAAATTAAGAAAGAAGCAGTACCTGGTGCAGGAAGGTGATATTGTCCGCTACGATTATTTCGTAAATAAAGGTTGTCTTCGCACCTATACTATCGATGAAAAAGGGCTGGAGCATATTGTACAATTCTCGATCGAAGACTGGTGGACGGGTGATATGTATAGTTTTTTAACACAACAGCCGGCTCGTTATACTATCGATGCATTAGAAGACACAGAACTGCTTTGCCTTGAAAGGTCGGCATTGGAAGAATTGTACATCAAAGTGCCAAAATTTGAGAGATTCTTCCGACTGCTTTTACAAAATGCTTTTGTTTCAATGCAGGAAAGAATAATCGGCAGTCTTAGTCAGCCAGCCGATGAACGCTATTGCACTTTTATTACAAAGTACCCCAATATGGAAAAGCGATTACCATTAAAGCAGATCGCAAGCTATCTTGGTATCACGCCCGAATCGCTTAGTCGCATCCGCAGCAACTACATCAGGAACAACAAGAAAAGAGCTTAACATACATCAAGCCTGTTTCTTCTCCTGCATCAATGGAGATGGTGTCCGATCGTTGCAATTTTACATCCTAAATAAAAAGTTATGCAAACGATCAAAGAAAAAATCAATCATTTGAATCAACTGATCCTCGAAGGCAAAGCCCTGGAAGGTTTTGAATTGTATTATGATGATGAAGTAGTCATGCAGGAAAATGAGAACCCCGCTACCGTTGGAAAAGAAGCGAATCGACAAAGAGAAATAGAATTCTTTGGTAACATCACCGAGTTCCGCGGAGCAAAACCATTAGATGTCGCTATCGGTGAGAATATAAGCTATGTAAAATGGCATTATGATTATACACACAAAGACTGGGGAGTTCGCAAATACACACAAGTTTCAGTGCAATACTGGAAGGATGGTAAGATCGTGAAAGAACAATTCTTTTATGGAAATTAATCTTCACTCAAGTAAAGAATCATGAAAAAAATATTTCAAACAGACGAAAACAATACAGCAACTATTCTCAGGATAGTGCTTGGATTGATACTATTCCCGCATGGCGCCCAAAAAATGCTTGGCTGGTTTGGCGGATACGGTTTTAACGGAACCATGGCATTTCTTACTGACACTGCGGGTTTACCCTCGATAATTGCATTCCTGGTAATTGCAATTGAATTCTTCGGCGCTATTGCATTGATATTCGGATTTGCGACCAGGATTGTGGCAATTGGTATTATCTCATTATTTGCCGGCATTATTTTTACCAGTCATCTATCAAACGGATTCTTTATGAACTGGTCCGGAAATCTTAAAGGGGAAGGCTTCGAATATCATTTATTGGTGATCGGAATTGCCGTAGCATTATTAGTCAGTGGCGCCGGGAGATGGTCAATTGATCATGCTTTGCAAAAGAAAAGCTAACAATTCAACTCCATGAAATTAATTACCGCCCTGGTGGCGGTTTTTTTATTTTTCTTTAACGGCTTTCGTATTACCTTGACTGGTTACCTTAAAAACCTTCTTATGAGAAAAAATTTACCAATCATGCTATTTGTATTCATTTCCATTTCTGCGGATGGCCTGGCCCAAAAAAATTTGAAAAACAATTTCAATCTTTACTTTGGAAGGTCGTTTCACGGAACAGGGGATTTATCCGGCATTTGTTTTACCGCTGAATACGGACATTTCGTTGATAGAAAACTGGAAATTTCCGGCAACATTACTTCAACCATGCATTGGGGCTCGTTTGGACTCTTTCTAAATTCTCCCAGCCAATCTTATGATGCCTCACTTCGATATGGCACGGCAGGCTTACAGGCGGGAGGCAAACTGGGATTCGCATTCCTAAACCAACCAAATCACATTTTAAAAGCCCAGGGTGGATCATTTGTTCGGTATCAATCCTCATCCCTTCCGGGTCAATACGGCGTTACATTTCCGCCGGCCATCAATTACCCGGAACCCGTGTTCACTTTCAGACATGAAGAAAGACAAAACATTTTCACTGTTGGGTATACTGTCGGCCTTTCCTATGCCTTTGTCACTACCAGGCAATGGATGCTGGGAGCTAAAGCCGGATTTCAAAATGATACAAACGGTGACGTTATTACTTACTATGGGATTGTGTTTGGGAAAAGATTAAGTTTTGAAAGATGAGCAACCGGAATGGTCCATCATGGCACAGGATCATATCCACTACCACCCCATGGATGGCAACGTGAAATTCTTTTTATCGCCAACCACATACCTTTAAATACCCCGTGCTTTTTTAATGCTTCTGCGGCATAATGCGAGCAAGTTGGCGTAAAACGACATTTGGGACCAAGTATAGGAGAAATGATCCACTGATAAATTTTTATCAATGCAATGAAAGGTAAACTAAGAATTTGCAGGATCGTTTTCATTCACTTTAGCTGATAACTTTTTCAAAGCTACGGCCACTTTATCTTTTACTGTTACAAAATCAGGAAGCTCTTTGCCCGTATAAATAAAAAAAACATGCAGCTGTTTGTTTGATCCTCTCACTAACTCCTTTAATGCATTTTTCTGCAAACGCCAGGCTTCTCTTGTCAATCGCTTGATACGATTACGATCAACAGCTCTTTTGAAATTCTTAGCACTAACGCCAACACCAAATTGAACATTGAACATTGTCCGAAAGGACTCCTTTGGAGAGTATTGAGAATTGAGCATTCCTTGTGTCAGATAATAAATTCTGAAAGGGCCAACAACAAAACTTTTCCCTTCACCAAAAAGCTTTTCAATTTGCTTCCTGCTCTTTAGCCGCTCATTTTTTCCAAGTGTAAATTGTTTGCTCACAGATAACACACCTGCCTGCCGGCAGGGATTTACAAGATTATCTAAAAAATCAAAATAGCCCTGAAATATCAGGACTATTCAAATTATACAGGGGCTTCACAACGTCTACCGCCTGTGGCGGAGAGATTTAGAGGGGCCGGGTCTTACTTCGCTCCTCTTTCGTCAGAAACCGAAAGTTTCTTACGGCCTTTTCTGCGGCGGGCTGATAATACTTTACGGCCGTCTGCAGTCTTCATGCGCTTGCGAAAGCCATGAACCGATTTGCGGCGACGCTTATGGGGCTGATAGGTTCTTTTTTTACCTGGCATAATCTTAATTTTTTCCTTTTAGAATATCCCGCCTTCGGCGAGAATAATTGGGTTATTTTATTCCAACGAGAAAACCACTTCCTCCCGCCTGAGGCGGGATCGATGAAAGGACGGCAAAGGTAGGGTTTGGATTGCAGATTTTAGATTTCAGATTTGAGATTTTATGACGCCATCTTTTGTAAACTTATCAGGCTTTTCCTGCGACAGGATGCCTGCACTGAGCGAAGGCAGAGTCCTCATCCAGTTCCCTGAACATCAGAGTTTTTGATCCTCAACATCCACATGCCGGCTTCTAATCGATGCGCCATAAAAGTTAGCCGCATGTGCATCAAAATCCATGGTGGAGTCCGTTGTAAAAAAATGGTGGCTGCCGCCCAGGGTCAATTTCTTTTCTATTTCAGGATGGCGGGACAAATAATCAGCAAGGCTATCTGCTACAAGTTCTCCCTGCGACAATATCCGGATATCGGCCGGTGTGAATTCCCTGATCTTATCATGCATTATAGGGTAATGTGTACATGCCAACAAAATGGTATCAATCGTTGGCGACTGGTCAAGCAATTCATTAATGTACTTCTTTACAAAAAAATCAGCGCCGTGTGTATCGTATTCTTCATTCTCAATCAGCGGTACCCACATAGGACAAGCCTGTTGAAATACCTGCACTTCCGGAAAGAACTTTTCTATCTCGATCACATAACTATTCGAACTAACTGTCCCTGCTGTGGCGAGTATTCCTATATGCTTTGAACCGGAGTAATTACCGATCACTTCTGTTGTTGGTCTTATTACACCCAACACTCTTTTCTGCGGATCGATCCGGGGCAGATCATTTTGTTGAATTGTTCTTAATGCTTTTGCCGAAGCCGTATTGCAGGCAAGTACAACCAATGGACAGCCCCGGGCAAAAAACCATTTTACGCATTGCAACGTATAACGATAGACCGTTTCAAACGACCGTGGCCCGTAAGGGGCCCTTGCATTATCACCAAGATAAATATAATCGTAGCGGGGAAGCCTTGTTACGATCTCACGCATCACTGTTAAGCCACCATAGCCTGAATCAAAAATCCCGATCGGTGTGAGTGAAGACATATTGCAAAAATAAAAGAGGCCATTGGGTCCAATAGCCTCTTTCAAGTATTTGTTTTGAAAAATTAGTTGCCTGTTTTTGCAGGCGGTTTTTGTTGCGTCGAAGTCTGATTTGCAGGAGCAGTGGGCAGTTTGACTTTTAATTTATCCGCCACCATCTGCAGCATGTTGTCTGCCGGCGGCCCTACCAATAGTGCTTCCCTGTTGAACACGTAGCCATAACCTTTTTCTTTTGCTACTTCGTCGATCGCTTTTAATACTTTATCATATACTGGCTGTAAAAGGGAGTTTTGTTTTGCTTCGATCAATTGCTGTGCTGTGGATTGCCAATTTTGTAACTCAACCAAAAATTCAGCTCTTTGATTGGAAGCCTGCTGACGAACTATTGCAGTTTGACGAACTGAATCTAATGCAATGCTGTCGTAATACCTGTATTGGCCTAGCAGGTAGTTATATGTCCTGGGCAATGAATCATTTTGATAAACAACCAGTTGAGTATCGATCTTTTTTAGTTCAGGCATATATGACACCATCTCATCAACCCGAATGAACCCGAATTTAGTTTGGGCATGAGTAGTGCCACTAACCAGACCGGCAGCCAACACAAAAATTGCAATGATCTTTTTCATTTTGATTACGTTATTGTTTTTTTATGAGTATTTTCTGCGGGTCAAAGTTGCCTCTTCAGAAATCTTTAACATATTTTGGCTGCCGGATATTAGTTTACCTTATTCCCAATTCCCTTAACACATCTTCACTCTTGTCCAATTTTGGGTCGGCAAAGATAACGGTAATTCCCTCACTTTTATCTAAAATAAAATCGTAGCTGCGGGCTACTGCCATTTTCTGAATTGCATTGTAAACCTTGTCCTGGACCGGCTTTACAAGCTCTTGTCTTTTCTTGAACAGATCGCCTTCAAAACCAAAGCGTTTACGCTGAAGATCACGCAGTGCTTTTTCCTTATTGAACAACTGATCTTCTCTTTTTTTCTTGAGCTCCTCGCTCAGCATTACCTGCTCGGCTTCAAAATCACGATACATTTTATCCAATTCGGCCTGTTGATCATCAATCTCTTTTTGCCAAACCTGGGCAAAGTCATCCAACTTTTTTTGTGCCTCTTTGTATTCAGGCATTTTATCAAGGATATACTTTGTATCAATAATGGCATATCTACCCTGGGCATTGGCTGCAAATGAAGCAAGCCATAAACCGCAAACGACAAGTAATATCTTTTTCATATCAGGTTGTTTTTATGGTGAACAGAATTCCGAACGTAAAATAGTTACCAATTTGCTGCGTTGCCACGCAAAATTGCGTAACAGACGATGATAGTAGTAATTCTGCTGGCTACACGATAGTTAAAATTTGAAATTTAAAGAGTTTCAGATAAAAATAATGAATATTCACACCTAAGTTCTCCGCCGCGGCGGAAACGGGGCCTGGTTTTTTATTCCGGTTCATAACCCAGCATGAACGTGAACTTAGAGGCGGTTTTTAATCCCTGGCCCGATCTTATCCGGTCTAAACCGATGCCATAATCAAATCCCAACAAACCGAACATTGGCAGGAAGAAACGCATACCAATACCGGTACTGCGACGCAAACGGAATGGGTTATAATCCTTGAAACTATACCACCCATTGGCAGCTTCAAAAAATGCTAAACCATAAATGGTGCTCTGCGGATTCGTTGCAAATGGATAACGCAACTCCAATTGGTATTTGTTGAAGATAGTAAAGAAGTTCCGGGCCTGTGATGGGTCATCGGACGGATTCACCCCAGGGTTTGAATTCTCATAAATCGGGTAACCACGATGCGCTATAATATCATAACCCAATAATCCAAAATTGTTTGCCATACCGGCATCACCCAGCTGGAATCTTTCAAATGGTGATACTTCCAGTTTGCGATTATATCTTCCCATGAAACCATACTTGGCTGCAAGCTTTACCACGAACTGCCTGTTCTTTTCAGCACCCATTGGTCTTCCAAGAGGTACATACCATTCTGCATTGAATCTCCATTTATGATATTCAGGATGCTTATAAGAATTGTCCAGTTCCAGGTCACGATTTAAAAGTGAATAGGGTGGTGTCGCCTGGACGCTTAACAAAAAGTTTGAACCGCTTGCCGGGAAGTAAGGATTTGGACCAGCAGAATTTCTTTGCAACGCGATCTTGAAACTAAAGTTTGTTGAATTACCACTGTCAAGTCCGGCAAAGATTGGATAGTTCTGAAGCTTATACTGTGTAAAATTGAACGTGTAGATCAAACTGAAAAAATCATCGGGCCATTTTAACTGCTTGCCAAGTGAAACACTTGCACCCAATGTCTTCAAATAACTTGTATCAGCTCTTTCTTTTAAGAAACGACCGGTTAAATAATCATAACCGTTGGTGAACTTACTTTTATAAATACTGAACGTAAGTGAATTTCTTTTTTTACCACCCAGCCATGGCTCGGTAAACGATGCATTGTAAGAGCTGTAAATTCTTCCGTTTGACTGAACACGAAGACTGAGTTTTTGTCCATCACCGGTTGGTAAAGGATCCCATGATTTCTTATTAAAAATATTTTTGATGGAGAAGTTATTGAAAGAAACACCAAGTGTACCCGTCAAACCAATTCCTCCACCCCAGCCCGCAGATAATTCTAACTGGTCAGAAGATTTTTCTTCCAATTTATAATGAATATCTACTGTTCCATCTTCCGGGTTGGGAAGCGGATTGATGCCAATTGTCTCCTGGTTAAAATAATTCAATTGCCCCAACTCTCTTTGTGACCTGATAAGATCTGCACGACTGAAAAGTTCACCGGGGATCGTTCTTAATTCCCGACGGATAACATGTTCTTTGGTCCGGTCATTACCCGTGATCTTCACATTTTTGATCCTTGCCTGGGGGCCTTCAATGAGTCTGATCTCATGATCGATCGTGTCATTATAAACAGCTGTTTCAACAGCTTCGGCACGGAAGAACAGGTATCCGTCATCCATGTATAACCCGCTGATATCGCCGCCCTCCGGGGTAAGTTGTTTGCCAAGGCGCTGATTCAGGGTTTCAATATTGTAAACATCGCCTTTCTTGATGCCCAGGATCACATTTAAGACTGAATCACTGTATTTAGAATTTCCCTTCCACGTAATGTTTCCAAAATAATATTTGTGCCCTTCGCTAACCTTAAAATCGATATTGATATGATTGCTTGAAACAGAATAGGGCTTGACATCCTCAATTATCGCATCCCGGTAACCAATCGAGTTGTAATATTCGATGATCTTTTCTTTGTCTTCATCAAATTTCTTTTCATTGAACTTGGCAGAAGAAAATAATTTGAAACGAAACCAGGGATCAAGAAAGTTCTTGGTTTTGCTGATAGAAAGAAAACCTTTGTCATGCATATATTGCCTGAACGTCATGCGGGGATTTTCTCCAAATAATGTCGAATCTTTTTGAGGATATAATGTAAACCGGCTTACTTCTTTCGTTCCTTTCATCTGCTTCTTCAACTTGAGATCTGAAACAGTTTCGTTACCAAAAAAATTGATATTGTTGACTTTTACTTTTTCGCCTTTGTCCACGACAAACGTCAGAAACACGGAGTTGACAAAACTGGTATCGGGTCGTTCGAGTATCTGGAGCTTCAGGTTCAGGTAACCCTTTTCTCCATAATATTTCCTGATCACTTCTTCAGCATTGCGACGGGTATTTTCTGTAACGATGGTTTGCTTGGCCAATCCGATCTTTCCAGTCAATTCTTCTTCTTCAGTTTTTTTGACGTCACCTTTAAAATCCCAGTTAGAGAGCCTTGCTCTTTCCATCACATGTATTTCGATATCGATGAAGTCACCATCAACTTTTGTAACGTAGATCTCCACGTTTGAAAACAATCTTTGTTTCCAGAGATTAGCAATAGCTTTTGGAAACTCATCGCCGCCAGGATGCAATATTTTATCGCCGACCTGCAAACCGGAGATGCTGGACACAACTGCTGAATCAAGAAAGAAAACACCAGTCGTTTTTATGTTGGCAATTGTATATTCTTTTGGACGGGTTGCATTTTTCCAGGCAAGAAGGGCGGGATCGAGAGAAGTGGGTTTTGTCGTGTCTTCCTGGGCATTGATACTGGTTATGGATAAAAGAAAAACCGTAAGCAGCAGACAAACCCGGTGTAAAATTCTTTGCATGGTTAGTTGATCAGTTCAGTCAATATTTGAGGTCCGGAATACCTGTCCAGAGGAATCCCTTGGAGGAAATCCTAAAGAACCTGTTCTAAAGGCGGCAAATTAACGGTAAAAAATTGAAGTGTTTGTTAAGAAAGGGAGAAAAGTGAGAGTCATACTGGTCATAAAGGTCATATTGGTCATACAAGTCAATAGTGGATAGACGATAGTTAGCTTCTCATGTTGTCTAAACTCCAACTAGCGGGAATCCCTATTTGACCTATATCACTTATTTGACACGAGACTGTCGACTAACGACTAGTAACTAATGACTAGTGACTTAGCTCCTTCATCTGCTCTCCCGTTTTTCCAAACCTCCGTTCCCTTCCCTGGTAGTCGATAATGGCTTCGTAAAGATGCTGTTTCCTGAAATCCGGCCAGCGAACCTGGGTAAAATACAGTTCAGCATAAGCAAGTTGGTATAACAGGAAATTACTGATCCGGTATTCACCACTTGTCCTGATCATCAGTTCGGGATCGGGCAAACCACTTGTAACCAGGTGCTGCTGTAATGTATCCTGGTCAATATCTTCAACAGCGAGCTCTCCTTTTTTTACTTTATGTGCGATACTTTTCACTGCATTCAGCAATTCCCACCGGCCGCTATAGCTTAAGGCCATGACGAGGTTCAGCCCGGTGTTATTCTGCGTATATGCCAATGCTTCTTCCAATTCCTTTCTTGCATAATCTGGCAACATGTTCATATCACCGATCACATGAAGACGGATATTGTTCTTGTGAAGACTTTCGACTTCTCCACGGATAGTTGAAACCAGCAATTCCATCAGCCCAACAACTTCATACTCCGGCCTGTCCCAATTCTCTGTAGAAAAAGCATAAAGGGTTAAATATTCAACTCCCAATTCAGCGCAACCTTCTACTATATTTCTTACACTTTCCACTCCATGAAAATGACCAAAAAGCCTGTCTTGTCCCTGTTCTTTTGCCCAGCGACCATTGCCATCCATGATGATGGCGATATGGCGGGGCAACCTGGTTTTATCAATCTGGCTTAATAGATCTGACATTGCGATTTGAAAATTTTAGCGAACAAAGTTAGGAAAAACAACGCTGCCCCTATCAGTAAATATTGTTAAGGGAACGATTGTAAATTTATGTCTTGCAAGAATTTTATGACCCGTGCAAAAGATGCATATAAGAAAAGTGTTTACGACTTTATAACTGATATATATGTCGTCTGTCCTAAATGTTCTAAACAAGCTATTGTCAAAACACCTGGTTACTCTTTTAAAATCGATTTTGAAAATAAAGTAAAGTGCGTTTGTTCAAATTGCGGACATAGTAAAATACTTAGAGAAAAAGCAAGCATTGACTTGGGAAGCGGTTCAAAGCTACCAATCACATACAGGATTTATCACCCCGCCACCACAATTGATCCTTTCTTCTACTTGCCACTATGGTTGAAGATAGATTGCTGTAATAATGTTTTATGGGCCTACAATTACGATCATCTTGATTTCTTAAAAACCCATATTAAGGCTAAATTAAGAGAGCGAAATGACGCAGAGTTGCCCAATCATAGTATCGGAAGCAGATTGCCAAGATGGATGACTTCGAAAAAGAACAGGGATATAATCTTAAAATGCTTCGAAGTTCTTCAAAAAAAATAGGTGACCTACAACTTTGTCGTGACCACACCAATTATTGATCACAGCCTCTCTCCGCAAAACTTGCAAAACACCGCGTTGTCATCATGTCCTTCTCTTCCACAAGCAGGGCAGGCTTCGTGACCTTTATTTTTGTTTCTTGTCATTAATGCTATTTCTGTAGTAAGTATGCCAGTAGGAACTGCAATAATAGCATATCCTATGAGCATGATCACGCTTGCAATAAATTTTCCTGTTGGCGTTATTGGCGCAATATCTCCATACCCCACAGTTGTTATGGTGACGATTGCCCAATAAATACTTTCCGGGATGCTGGTAAATCCATTCTCTGCAGGCTCCACCAGGTACATGATCGATCCAAGGATCACCACGATCGCAAGCACAACCAGCATGAAGATGCTTATTTTTTTTGCGCCGGACCGTAAAGCAGCCCCGAGAAAACTCATTTCAGAAAGAAAATGAGTCAGCTTGAAAATCCTGAAAATACGCAATAGCCTTAATGCACGTAACACCAGGAGGGATTGAGCACCCACCAGGAAAAGGCTCAGGTACATCGGTATAATTGCCAACAGATCCACCAGCCCCAGAAAACTCACAACATATAACAATGGCTTTTTGACGGTAATGATCCGCAGAAGATATTCAACAGTAAACAGGATTGTAAAAAACCATTCAAGCACAAAAAAAAGTTCACCATAGCGGGAATGAAGAGCCGATACACTATCCAACATGACAACACAAATACTGGCCAGGATACAAATGAGTAGGCAGATATCGAATGTTTTGCCGGCAGAAGTGTTGGATTCAAAAATTACTTCATGCAGCCTGCTCCTCCAATTATTATTTCGGGGGTTCATTTAAGTCTACTTGCACGTTCAGGCTCACCAGTACCTGTCTCTCCCGACAAAAGCCTTTCGTATCAGGGCTACGACCAGGGTAAATACTGCAGAACCTATTACTGACCATACAATGGGAAATGGCTTTCCCTGCACATCGATAGTAAACCACTCAGGCAGTCCGAGCTTACCGGCGAGCCACATACCAATATAGGCACCAATAAATCCAACGATTATGGATACCAGGCATCCGCCTAAACTATAGCCAGCCAACGATTGTCCGATAGCCCCGCAAATGGCCGCAATGGCCAGCAGAACTAAGAATCCTATAAGTGTCATAGATGGAGATTTAGAAGAATGTAGCAACATTTATTATGCCATATCTTTTGGCATAGCACAAAAAAGCCTGTTCAAATGAACAGGCTCACATCACTTTTTGTAAAATCTTATCTCTTTCCCCATACCTGCACGGTACCTCTCCCTTTTCTGAAACCCTTTGTCTCGTACCAGAATTCAATTTTTCGAACATTGCGACTACTGCCCGGGAGATCGATCACACGGCTTTCACCTCCTTTTGGAATTCTTTGTTTTAACGCTACATCAAGCTTGACACCGTTCTCAAAATGAACGTCCATATCGATGATATGAACCGGGCCATCCTTTACTTTCACTTTTAACTGGCTGTAATTATCATTGCCCGTTACATGGATCACATCACGGTCAACAAAGAAGCTGACCTTTTTTTCACCGATCAGGACCCATTGCTGTGAAGTGTTTTCTTTTGTTGTAAAACTTAAAAGAGCAAGAGCTGAAATAAATAATAATGGTTTTAAAAGCTTCATAAAATGATTTTTAAAGTTGATCTTTTTTCTGACTTTGTTTTTATCATTCCGTTTAAAACAACCAGGTTACAAAAATAAAAAACTACCCTCAGGTAGTTTGTATATAAAAGTTCTGGTGTGCTTTTCTAATCTGCTGTCGGGCATTTATAACTCTGCAAATTGAATGAGATATAGAATATTGCCGTGGCAAACTGGTCTTTTTGTGTGGCGATTCCACGCTGTATACCGGGCTTACCAATTGGGTCTCCCAACTCATAAGAACGGTCATGCAATAAAAATGCAGGCGAAGGATCACCGTTTGGTAATGGAGGAAAAACAGAAGGATCAACATATGTCTTGCTCACATCATCCAGGTAGTCTGTCCCGGTAATACGATGCACAATTTCAAATCCAACATTTATTCTTTCATTGATGCAATACTTAACGCCGGCTCCAAACGGAATGCTGAATGCCATTGAACCATATGGCTTACGATCAGGATATAATGAACTCCCCTGGCCTTCGGTATTCAAAGGACGCAGAAAATGTTTTTGTCCCTGCAACATGGCAAACGGGTCATAGTTGAAAACGCCCACACCAAACGTTATATAAGGCGTGAAGTTGTAGCCGGGCTCACCAGGCATAAAACGAAAGAAATTAAAATCACCCTGCAATGCGAGTTCCCACACATTTGAATTAAAACTAAGATTGCGTGCCTGCATATAGGTATTGTGATCATTGTAAATATCAGAATAACCTAATTGAGCAAAGCTTGCACCTACCCTGACCGCTATATAGTTTCCAAAATTTTTGCGGAAAAATGCAGTGGCTGCGATCTTTGGTCTGTTGAGGTGTGCCCTTGTGTTAAGATCACCAAAGTAGTGAGCGGCACCTGCACCTATGCCAAATTCACCTTCCTGTATCACCGCTTCACGCTGAGCAGATACAAATTGTGAAGATAAACCCAGAAGCGCCAGAAGTAAAAGTGTCCGAAACATCTTGCAAAATAAGAATTCAGTCTCTTAAAACGAAAAAAACTATCGCGGATTGTACGGAACGAAAATGATTTCGCGGATAATTTGAAGATACAATTCACCGGAAGTAAGTTTAAAGATGTTTAATCATCCTGATTTCATCAATAATCCACGTAAAATCCCATTAATCCTGGTTTAGTTTCTTTTATCCAGCCCCCAGGTAAGCTTATTATGCAGGGTTTGGAGGAAATTATTTTCGGTTAGCCTTAGAAGATTTAGCAGGAATGACTCTTTCTTAACAGCGAGCTGTACAGTTTTGCTCACGATTTCCTTGCGGCTATCGAGGGCGCAGATCACCTGGTCCGAGCGGCTTTCAATTGCAAATGAAATGATGTTGTCATCCGGAACAATGATCGACCTGACGTTTAAATTATGTGGCGCTACGGGGGTAATTAAAAAAGTACCCGATTCGGGAAACACGATGGGCCCGTTACAACTCAGGGAATAACCTGTTGAACCTGTCGGGGTAGCGACGATCAGGCCATCCGCCCAGTATGTATTCAAAAATTCTCCATTCAGATAGGTGTGGATCTTGATCATGGGAGCGGTATCTCTTTTATGTATTGAAAACTCATTCAATGCAAAAGGAACATTGCCAAACATAGAGATACTCGCGTCCAGGTGGATCATGGTTCTTTTATCGATCACATAAGTTTGTTTCTTCAATGCCTTTACAGCATCAGCCAATTCATTGCGACCAATACTTGCCAAAAAGCCAAGACGGCCAAAGTTGATTCCCATGATCGGTAACCCCTTATCTCTTACCAGGGCAACGGTATCAAGTAATGTTCCATCACCACCAAGACTGATCACAAATTCGATGTCGTTTGTCAGGTCATCGGATAAATAAAAAGTAGTTGTGCCCGAAGGAAGATTTAACCTGTCCTTTATTTCTTCATAAAATGGCAGGAAAACTGCAATGGAGATCTTTTGACGGGCTAATTCATCAAAAAAAAATTGAACGTCACTTCGTTTTTCTTCTTCCAGTAACCTGCTGTAGATGGCAATCTTCATAAATGCGGAGGATCAGAAATAGGCCTTCCTGTGTAAATATATACCGTTTTGACCTAACAGGTTAAAGCTCCATTCTAACTTGAAAGTGAAATCATAGTGAGTGATAAAATCAAGACCAACGCCCCAGGAATATAACATCCGGTTATTAAGAGTATTCAATCCTGGTTCAGGGTGATACATGTAACCGGCATTCACAAAAGTTTTTGCATAAGCCCGCAATGGAACTTTATACATCAATTCGTCTCTCTTTCTTTTCACATGAAAGTAAACATTTACGATCTCTCTTGACAATAAAGCCTTGGCATAACCACCAGCCACACCATCCACCACATAATATTCAAAACCCTGCATGAAAAAATCGCTATACCCAAGTAATCGTTGATTGAAGTAGGGCTGCCGGAAAGGTAGTTTGATGGAACCTGCCAACCTTGCACTAAAATATGTTTGATTTGCTATTTCCCAACTTCCATTTGCTTTTGCACTCAGCTGCCACAAGTTTAGCTTATCATTAAACCCCTTTTTGGAAAAATAGAGGTCAACGATATAACCTTTCAGCGGGTATGGATTATAATCCACATCAAAATAGCTCATCACGTAATACACCTCGGGAAATGCGATCCGCCCGCTACCATTCTTAAAATAGGTTGGATTAAGTGCCACAACCGTATCGCTCACACTTTCTACATTATAGCCAAAACCAAAACGGTGTCGTGTTTTTATTGCCCGGCGGTAGGTGAGTTCCAGGTTTGATCTGAAAAATGAGCGAATGAAATTGTTTGTATCCTTATAAAATACCTGCTTATTATTTATTGTGTTGTAGTTTATCTCCCTGTTCTTTCCCAGCGCCATCCCTATGTTCAATCCCCATTTCATGTTTTTATCGATATATGGCCTGTCATAACTAAAAGATAGCTGTTTGGTATAACCGTTGATGAGGTAAACATTGAGCTTGTCATTGCGGCCGGTAGCGTTGTTGTACAGGACCTTGATGCCATAGTTAACCCTGTTAAGCTTTGCGTTTTGTTCTACCAGCCATTGATTGAGGTTCCTGTCAACAATTTTAAAATAGGGTATAGGGAAAAGGTACCATCTTTCCCGCAGGTCAATTGCAATATCCACATTATTCCCCTCAAAGCTTTTCAGCGCAACAACAACTTCATGGAACAAGGCAGTATTCATCAATTGTTTTCTTGCTATCTCAAATTTTTTCACCAGCTCTGACAATTGGTAAATATCTCCTGATTTGAAAGGAAGTTCACGAAGTATGATCGATTCTTTTGTTTTTCTATTTCCGTTGATGGCAATAATTCTTACTGTAAAAACATTTTCCTGCTGATGCTGCCTGATGTAATTAAGACCGGAAGTGTCTGTGATGGTATGATCTGCTGAACCAGGCTGTGAATAAATCGCCACGGTAGACAGAAGTAATGTAAAAGCTACTAATTGATATTTCGCCATCCACTGCATAAGCTCTGCTAAGTAAACAGTTTTGTAAGATATGGATTTTGCAATTGGAACAGTATAGAAAAGAAACATCAGAGCTTTAGATAATTCATCAGGTTATCATAGTTACTCCGGAGTTCATTTTCATACAATTCTTCACCAAAATAATATTTGACATTATACTCGTAGCGTTGAAAAGTGGCGACGATATCTGATATCTCTGTTTTGTTGATTTTGATAGTTACCTGCATTAACCCGGTCTGCGGATCTGTGTAGGAGTTCAATTGGGTGATTTGAGCATCGTTGGTTTCCACAAGCCGGCTTATTTCACTAAAAGAGTAATTATTGTTTTCCATTTCCAAAACAATTAGTCCGCCCGGATCTTTTACATTCATAAACTCCGATGCTTTTTTTAGCATCTCGCGATAGCTTACCACGCCAAGCAGCTCCTTATTCTCATCAATTACAGGTATAACGCTGAGCCGGTTTTCTACAGCCAATTGCAATGCTTTCAGAAAATGATCATTTGCATTTACAAAAAAAGTCGGAAAATTTTCTTTCATTTCCCCGATCTCTGCCGTATCATCCGGCGCCTGCATTAATCCCTCTTCATTTACCATGCCAACATATTTACCCTCCTCGCTTACTGCCAGGTGAGACACATGGCAATCATTCATCATTTGCAATGCATTAAATACTTTATCACTCAAATGAAGAATAGGAAGAGATGGAGATATGAGTTCACGGGTTAACATGAATCAGCGGCTTTTCATTTAGAGACAGCAATAGCTATGCTACTGTTGCAGGCTCGTTCAATTTTTTTAAAAATTTATGCAATATGATATTGAATTCATCTGGAACTTCCATCATGGGTGCATGACCGCATTTATCTATAAAATGCAGTTCACTGTTGGGTATCAGTCTATTGAACTCCCTGGCTACAAAAGGTGGAGTAATGTTGTCATTATTCCCCCATACTAATAACGTTGGTAGTTTGATTTGATTGAGTTCTTCACCCAAATTATTTCTTATGGCGCTCTTGGCGAGTGAAATTATCTTGATGGCTTTGATGCGGTTATTTACGATTCCATACACTTCATCTACCAGTTCCTTGGTAGCCGTCTTTGGATCATAAAAGGTAAGCTCAGTTTTTGCTTTTATGTATTCGTAATCGCCGCGCTTGGGATAGCTGTCTCCCATTCCATTCTCGAATAGACCGGAGCTGCCCGTAAGTATCAATGATTTTACTCTTTCAGGATGTTTTAATACGTGAACTAACGCAACATGCCCGCCCAAAGAATTTCCCAGCAAGTGAACGTCTTTATAATCCCTTCCTTCCAGAAATTTCTGTACAAATTTGGCAAGGCCACCAACAGTACTGTGAAGAATATCCAATTCAAACAGGGGCAAAATAGGAACTACAACTTTATTATGCTGCCGGAAATATTCGATCAGCTGTTCAAAATTGCTAAGGGCTCCAAAGAGTCCGTGCAATAGCACAAGAGGCTCTCCTTCACCTTCCTCTACAAAGCGGAACTTATCCTTATGTTTTACCTCGAAAGACATAAGCTTCTCAGCAATTAATTTTTGCTAAAATAGTTGATTTACTGCAAAGTTCAGGCTTAATTGAATGCGGTAATTTAAAATTTACTTTGCTGGCGGCACTTGTTTTGAGACACTGTCAAAAAAATCTTCAAGGTCTTCAAACATTCCCTTGAAGATCGGGATAATCTTACCTATCCCGTCCATCAGTTTTGGCCCCCATGGCTGGATATAACCGTAAGTGACAGATCCATTTTTTGTTTCGGGTTTGATAAAACCCAATTGATCAGCATAAAAAAGAAGAATGCTGAAAATTAAAATGTACAAACCTGCATATAGTAAAATTCCGCCCAGTCGGTTTAGCCAACCAAGCATGGCGAACTCAACGGTTTTTTGAATAAACCTTGCTCCGAGTCTTACGAGTAAAACAACGATTAGAAAAACTACTGCAAAGGAAATTATAGGCAGCCATTTATCGGAAACTTTTACGGCCCTTCCAAGATGGTCGGCAACCACAGCAGAGAGCTTTAGCGCTGCCGCAAGCCCTATGACAAATGCAATAACGGAAAAAAGTGCAACAATCAATCCCTGCCGGTATCCTTTAAGAATGGCAAGAATCAGAATAATAACAACGATGATATCAATGATCATTACGTTTAGCCTTTTGAGAGAAGTTCCCTGACCAATGCCGAAATAGTTTTACCGTCTGCCTTACCCGCTAATTTTTTAGTGGCTGCACCCATCACCTTTCCCATATCAGCAGGTGAAGTGGCGCCAACTTCAGTGATGATCGCTGAAACTTCTGTCTTCAATTCATCAGCTGATAGTTGTCTGGGTAAAAACTTTTCGATGATCTCAATTTCTTCCTGTTCCTTTTGGGCCAGGTCCGTTCTGTTTTGTTGCTGATAAATTTCCAATGAATCCTTTCTTTGCTTTACCAGCTTTTGCAACAATTTTAATTCATCATCTTCTTTTAGTTCTCCCCGGCTCGTCGGGGCCCCTTCCGAGGTTTTCGCTAAAAGAATTGCAGCTTTGATCGCCCTGAGGCTCCTTAATGCTTTTTCATCTTTTGCAAGCATTGCCGCCTTTAATTCAGTCATTATTTTTTGTTCGAGACTCATGTTCCCTTATTTTGAAGTTTCACAATAAACGGAAGTCGGAAGGCTGAGGTCCCACTTCAGACCTCAGACCTCATGCCTTATTCTCCTTTAACTGTTTTTCCTTTGACAGATGATAAAATTCGTGTGCAAATTTTTTCATGCTCTCAACCAGCTCCTCATGTTGTGTCGCACGATTGTAAGTATCTGCCATTGTCATCAATGTCTGGTAAAAAAAATCCGTCATTTCATCGATCATCATGTCCTTTGTCCAAAGATCGATACGCAAGGCAGTTTTTTCTGCTCCATCCCAAAATGCCAGCATCAGCGCCTTTGCCTTTTGCACGTCCTCAATTGTTGAATCGGAAGCCCTCCAGAAAATGGCTTCAGGCACTTTTTCATCACTCAATTGAACATCTATGGAAATTGTAGAGGTTTTCATTTTCTTTAATTGTAAAACAGCAAAAATAGTTCAATTCATGGCTCTCATAATCGATTGCCGCAACTGCCTGGCGGATTTTTCCACTGTAAAGTTTTTTACAAGCGTTATTCCCTTTTCAATCAATTGAGACCGCAGGAGCTCATCCTTATATAAAAGCATCATTTTTTCAGCAACGGCCTTTATTTCTTTTTCGGAACATAAAACAGCATCCCCTGCTATTTCGGTTATTGATGACTCTCTGGTCGTTATTACAGCTACGCCTGATTGCATTGCACGAAATGCATACGAAATATCTTCATCTGTATTAAAAGGAAGTACAATTGCATAAGCGGCGGCAATGATCGCGGCTTTTTCATCAATACTGTCCGGGCTTACAATTACGACGTCGTCCCGGTATTTATAATTCTCTATATTTTTTCCCAATGAAGAGTTTTGCGCTCCGATTATCAGCAATTTGAAATTGCTTTGCTGCCTTTTTTTAAAATATGAAAATGATTTAACCAGGTCTATAAAGTCTTGCTGCTTTTGAAAGCTGCTATTGCATAAAAAATATTCTTTGCGATCGGTGTATTCCTTTTTTGTTGATTCCCGTCTTTCGGCATCAACGGACGTATACCTTGTACCCGCGGAAGGATACACGATTGAGATCTTATCACCGTTGATCTTAAATTTGTTTATTATTTCTTTTTTTGCCAATTGATTCGTTACGATCAGCTGTGCTTTTCTGGCATAAGCGGGTTTAATGATTTCCCAGGCGGGTAATAATATGCATTGGGGTAATAAAGTTCTTAGTGAACAAAAGTTATCTGCAGAAATGAAAATTTCAGCTTTGATCTTTTTTAATAATCCTGTCAACGTTCTTTCGATCCAAAAGCGTTTTAATAATGGATTATGAGGTTGAGTCTTGATGATTACTGTTTCAACCTGAGGCAGTTGCCCGAAATTCTTACTTACATCTGTTATTATTATGAATCGATGATCCCGGAGCTGTTCAAAAAGGGGAAAAAATGTCTCAACAACGAAGTCTAACGTGGGGTTTTTTAAAGTTGAAGGGACATAGACAGCAATATTCATAAGCGACAAAGGTAACCCCAGGGGATTTTGCGATGGACTTTGACATATTTTACTAGCGGATTTTTCAATCTTTTTTTACATCTTAATGACGGTATTATTGATGGAAAGTTTTCTCTTTAAACTGGGTTTTCAACAGTTAAAACAGCAGGCAGATTTACAATTGTTATCAAGAGCAGGTAGACTTACATTTGGCATTAGCAAGAGGAACGATTACCAAAACCCTGTAATATGATTTACTTAATTCAAATCAAAGATCTCATTAGCCAAAAAAATATTGGAATAAATTAAATCATAAAACCACCTTGGTATCATATTTGTTGCTATTAGCAGCGAAAAATTCTTACAAAAGTTCTTTTTTTTATATATAAAATAATTGCAGCAGATCAGAGTGTGACGCCAGTGCTGACCTATGGAGAACCGCCGTTACTAGCGAAAATGCAAAGCAGTAAAGAAAGTAACGAGTCCGCTGTCCGTCGTCAATCAACTTCTGATCATTAAACGACCTCTTAGGTGGAAGAGGATGGTGGCTTGTAAAAGGGGCCTTGGTTCGGGGCCCCTTCTTTTTTGTCCTTCCTTTCATTTTTAAGCATCTCGAACTCTTTTTTTACATTTGTTCTTCACTAATCATAATTCATGGAATATAACACTACAAGAAACCAGTTGGCTATGCGTGAATATGGAAGGCATATCCAAAAGATGATCGAACATGTACTAACTATTGAGGACCCTGAACGACGCCAGCGTAATGCCCAGACTGTGATCGAATTGATGGGGTTCCTGAACCCACACCTGAAAAACGTTGAAGACTTCCGTCATAAACTTTGGGACCATCTTTTTCTGATTTCAGATTTTAAACTTGAAGTAAAATCTCCCTATCCCATCCCCACAAGGGAAACATTAAAAGGCAAGCCCAAACCTCTTCATTATCCAAAACGCTATCCAAAATTTTCTCACCTGGGAAAAAATCTTGAGGTTGTTATCAACAAAGCTTTAAAAGAAGAAAACCCTGACAAGCGCTTAGGGTTTGCGAATGCGATAGCGTATTATATGAAGCTGGCATATAACAACTGGCATAAGGAGTTGGTGCATGATGATGCCATACAAAGTGAATTGACAGGGATCACGGATGGTCAGCTGACATTTACCAATACACCTTTTGTAAAGGCCTATCGTCCACAGCAGGACAATCGCGATAGAGACAGGGGTGGCTATGGAAAGCAACGTGGCAAGTTTCAGCAAAGAGGTGGCGGCGGGAACGGTGGCGGAAGAAGACACGACAACCGCGGTGGTGGCGGAAGCGGGTTTAAAAAGAAAAGATATTGAGAACATATATTGGTTAAGTACTTAGATGGTTGATCGGGATCCTGGTCAACCATTTTTTATTACATGTTCGATCTGCATTGTCTTTAATTTGCAAAGAAGTTGACGACTATAGAGGTTAACTAATTAACCAAAAAACTAATTAACAAATAAGATGTATTTTGAAGTACAAGGTGGTAAAAAGCTAAAAGGGGAGATCACCCCCCAGGGTGCAAAGAATGAAGCGTTGCAAGTAATCAGCGCGGTGCTGCTAACTCCAGAAAAAATCACCATCACAAATATTCCCGACATACTCGATGTGAACCTGCTGATCGAATTGCTTGCCGATATGAATGTAAAGATCGAAAGATCGCAAAGGTCCGAATGTACATTCCAGGCAAACGATGTCGACATAGATTATTTGCATAGTGAAACATTCAGAAAAAAAAGTGGGAGACTTCGCGGATCGGTGATGTTCGCAGGCCCCATGCTCTCAAGATTCAGAAAAGCTTTTATTCCAAAACCCGGTGGTGATAAAATTGGAAGAAGAAGACTCGATACCCATGTGGTTGGTTTCGAAAAGCTGGGGGCAGAATTCACTTATCATGAAGAAGACGGTTTCTTTCATTTGGTGGCACCAAATCTCAAAGGGACCAATTTATTGCTGGATGAACCTTCAGTAACGGGTACTGCAAATATTCTCATGGCGGCAGTGATGGCAAAAGGAACTACAACCATTTATAACGCAGCTTGTGAACCCTATATTCAGCAATTATGTAAAATGCTGATCAGCATGGGAGCCAGGATCAGTGGTGTTGGCAGCAATATGATCTCTGTTGATGGTGTTGATTATCTCAGTGGAACCACCCATACTATGCTGCCGGATATGATCGAAGTGGGATCTTTTATCGGTCTTGCTGCCATGACACAAAGCGATGTCACGATAAAAAACGCGGGGATCAGACATCTTGGGATTATTCCGGAAAAGTTTCAGCAGTTGGGAATTCAAATGAATTTAAGCGGCGACGACAGTATTCATATCCCGGAACAAGAGGTTTATGAAGTTCATCGCTATTTTGATGGAGGCGTCCTCACCATCTATGATCATCCCTGGCCAGGCTTTACACCGGACCTGTTGAGTATCGTTTTGGTTACAGCCATACAGGCAAAAGGAAGTGTGCTTATTCATCAGAAGATGTTTGAAAGCCGTTTGTTTTTTGTTGACAAGCTGATCGACATGGGAGCACAGATCATTTTATGTGATCCGCATCGTGCAGTTGTGATCGGCCTGGAAAGAAAACAAAAGCTGCGTGGAATAAGAATGAGCAGCCCTGATATCCGTGCAGGTGTTGCCTTATTGATCGCTGCATTGAGTGCTGAAGGAACAAGTATTATTCAAAACATTGAACAGATTGACAGAGGTTATCAGAATATCGATGAGCGATTGAGAGCTCTTGGTGCTGATATAAAAAGAACAAAGTAATTCCAAGGTTTCTTACCAATATCGGGCGGCTGCCAGTGCCCGGGACCTCACAATCGCTCCTTTTTTACTTTTTTCTCCTATCTTTTCCCAATGCTAAACCGGAGTATCAGCAGGTGGGCAATGGTATTGCTTGTCATCAATGGAGTAATAGGTTCGGGTATCTTTGGATTGCCTTCCAAAGCATTTAAAGAAGTTGGAGTTTATAGTATCGCTGCTTTTTTTATTTGCGCAATTGCTGTATTTATTATCATTTTATGCTTTGCGGAAGTAAGCAGTCGTTTTGATAAAACAGGCGGCCCTTATCTGTATGCGTTGTCTTCTTTCGGTCCGCTGCCGGCTTTTCTTACGGGTTGGTTATTGTTGCTGACAAGATTTATAACCTATGCCGCATTGATCAATTTACTGGTCACTTATCTTTCTGTTTTCTCGGATTGGTTTACTTTGTTATCGTCACGGATCATTACAATTGTATTGCTCACCGTTTTTCTTGCTTATGTAAATCATATCGGTGTAAAGAATAGTACGCGGGTAAATAATTTCCTGACGTTTGCCAAACTCCTCCCCCTTTTGTTATTTATCATTGTAGGGTTCTTTTTTATCAAAGGAGAAAATTACCAGGCCCGCGAATTTCCGGGCTTTGGTTCTTTTTCATCGACAGTTTTGTTGTTGGTTTTCGCCTTCGGCGGATTTGAATCGGTACTTGTCAATTCAGGTGAAGTAAAGAACCCCGAAAAGAATCTTCCTTTTGCCTTATTGCTTGCGGCATTGATCATCGCAAGTATTTATATGCTGGTACAAATTGTAAGCATCGGTACATTGCCATCGCTTGCGACAACAGATAAACCGTTGGCAGATGCCTCACAAATAATTATGGGTAAAACAGGGGCACTTATCATTACCCTTGGCGCTCTGTTTTCGATAACAGGCACACTAAATGCCATCATGCTCGTCGGTTCAAGATTGCCTTTTGCCTTTAGCGAAGAAAATCAATTTCCCAAGGTTTTTTCATTTATCCATCCAAAATACAAGACACCTACATGGTCGTTATTGTTATTTTTGGTTGTAACAATCATTGTCTCTCTTACTTATTCATTTCTTGAAGCGGCTACTATCAGTGCCATTACCCGGGTGATGATCTATGCCATTGTTTGCATTACGCTCATTATTCTCAGAAAGAAAAGACCAGAACAAACGGCATATTTTAAAATAAAATATGGAAATGTTTTTGCTGTAATTGGTGTTCTGATCGCTGTTTGGTTATTAAGCAGCGCAAAAAGAAATGAGTTGATCGCTGTCGCAATAGCTATTTGCATCGGGTTAGTTATTTATACATTGATGGAAGTGGCAAAAAAAATAAGAAGCAATTAAGGCTTTCCTATGGCACTTCAAATTTGTCCAAAATGTAAAGAATCTTCATTTACCTGGAGCATAGGTGAAGGAGATCTTATTACAATATGGACTTGTTACAAGTGTAGATATACAGCATATGAAGTTGAATCTTTTGAAAGAGTATGTGAACTGTGTAAAAACAGGACTGAAATACGATTAAAAGACGAGGTTAAAATCTATTGGTGGTGTAATAGATGTAACAGTGTAAACATTATCAGAGACAAACACGCTTCACAAAACCATATGAAAAAAAATCATTAATGGATGTCCAGTTCAGTCAATCTCATTTGTTATTAATGTATAAAACATTTAATAACTATTTAAACGTAAACACATGGAAGAGTATGCATTGATCATGAGACATGAAGACGGAACAAAGATCGCTTCGCCCGAGCAATTACAGGAATGGATGAAACAAACGATGGATTGGATCGGGGGCATTGCAGCCCAGAACAAATTTGTAAGCGGTACAGGTTTGCCATTTGACGAAGCTAGGGTTGTTACAACAAAGAATTCCAACGCTGTTGTAACAAACGGTCCTTTTGGTGACATTAAAGAAACGATCGGCGGGTTTATCGTAGTAAAAGCAGGTTCAGTTGAAGAAGCAGTTGAATTTGCAAAAGGCTGCCCGGTGTTGCAAGGAGAAGGAAACAGCCTGGAAATAAGAAAGATCGCAAAGGGCGATGGAGTGCATTAGAGACCGGGGTGGCGTATGTTCGATGCTGGATACGGGATACTGGATGCTGCAGAAGTGCGCCCTCAACCGTTTACGAATCTAATATCCAGTATCCAGGATCTTGTATTGCATAATCATATCCACGCCAAATGATCAGCAATGACACAACGCGAATTAATTCCTCATTTATTCAGAACCGAATTCAGAAAGATCACTGCTGTTCTTTGTAAATATTTTGGCATCAGGAATATCCAGGTGGCAGAAGACATTGCCAGTGAAACTTTTTTGCTTGCAGCGGACACCTGGACCTATAAGGGTATTCCTGATAATCCAACAGCATGGCTTTATACCGTGGCAAGAAACAAAGCAAAGAATCACTTACACCGCCAAAAGATCTTTTCTGAAAAAATAGCTGCAGAAATAAAACATTCATCGCCTGTCACGGAGGAATTGGAAATAAACTTATCTGAACAAAACATTACAGATAGTCAACTGCAAATGCTATTTGCAATCTGCCACCCTTCCCTACCAGCCGGCGCCCAGATCGGGCTGGCACTTCGGATCCTTTGCGGGTTTGGTATTGACGAGATAGCGGGTGCTTTTTTATCAAACAGGGAAACAATCAACAAACGCTTATACAGAGCAAAAGAAAAGTTGAGACAAGAGAAAATACAAATAGAATTACCCGGCAAGGCGGAGATCAATGAAAGGTTAGATGCGGTATTGACTACCTTATACCTGCTTTTTAGCGAAGGTTATTATTCTGAGACGGATAATAATCTATTGCGTGAAGATCTGTGTGCCGAGGCAATGAGACTTACCTATATGCTTATTGAGAGTCAACAAACGAATCTTCCGAAAGTAAACGCCCTGTATTCACTGATGTGTTTTCATTCTTCCCGTTTTCCTGCCAGGAAAAATGAAAACGGGGAGATCATTTTATATCATGACCAGGATGAGTCGCTCTGGAACCAGGAATTGATCGATAGAGGCGTTTATTTTTTACGCGAAGCATAAATAGGAACAGAACATTCTAAATATAATCTTGAGGCAAGCATCGCGTACTTGCATACGATCAAATCAGATACAAAAGAAAAATGGGACAATATTCTTCAACTGTATAATAGGCTATTGGTAATTGATTATTCTCCCCTCGTTGCACTCAACAGGACTTACGCTCTTTCAAAGGTAAAAGGGAAGGCCGCAGCGATCAATGAAGCAGAAAAATTAAACCTGGGATCAAATCACTTTTATTTCACCCTGCTTGGTGAACTTTATACAGGAATGGATAACAAAAAGGCAAAGGAGAATTTTCAACATGCAATTTCTCTGGCGAAAACTGAAACAGAAAAGCAAACACTTCAAAAGAAGATCGCGTGTTTATCACTTACCAACTAAACGATAACCCCGCTGTACTGCATGATCAATCATTGAGGGTTAAAACAGGTACCGTACCCGCAAGACAACCTGCCATCTGGTGTCTTTGGATAACGCAAAAAAGCTGATTGTCATAAAATGGTAATCCATTTTCTTCCTTTCTTTGCACATGCCTTTCGAAAACAAGATCATCATTATTACTGCTCCTTCGGGTGCCGGCAAAACATCGATCACAAAGCATTTATTAAAAATGTTCCCGGACCAGCTGGCTTTTTCAATTTCTGCAGCAACGAGAGAAAGAAGAGCTTATGAAAAAGATGGTGAGGATTATTATTTTATGAGTGTGGATGAATTTAAGAAAAAGATACAAGGCAACGAGTTCGTGGAATGGGAGATGGTGTACGAAGGAAAATATTACGGCACATTAAAGAATGAGATGCACCGGATCTGGAAGCAGGGAAAAACTCCGTTGCTTGATATAGATGTACAGGGCGCCCTGCATGTACAGCAACAACATCCTGAACATTCTCTTTCCATATTTATTGACCCGCCGTCAGTGGATGAGTTAAAAAGAAGATTGAACAGCCGGGGAACAGAATCACCCGAAAGCCTGACCACCCGGCTCAGTAAAGCTTCGTACGAACTTACATTCAAAGATCAATTCAACAAGGTCGTCGTCAATGATGATCTCAACAGGACCTGCAAAGAAGCGGAGGAAATTGTCAGGAGATTTCTTGGTGCCTGAAGAGCTTTCAGATCGTAGTGGTCATATAAGTCAAAATAGTCAAAATAGGATTGTAGCATCGATACTCGCCACATTGAACCATTTGACTTATATGACTCCTTTGATTTATTGACTTTCGTCATTTACCTAGTAGTAACCTCAAAGCACTTCTGTCTCCTTTAACTATCTTTACCGTCCGATGTATGAGGCTCGCATAATAATCTGGTTCATCATTACCATCCTGCTCATGGGTTTTTTTGCCGGCATTGAAATGGCCTATTACAGCGCCAATAAGATGAGCATTGAACTCAAAAAGAAACAGGGCAGAACAAGCGGACAGATCCTCGACCAGTTTATTGATCACCCGGTATATTTTTTAGGTACCACATTGATCGGTTTTAATGTTTTCCTTGTCTTCTTTGGTTTGCAGATCAGCAAAGTGATGGAACCGCTATGGGCCCAATTAAATGTTGGATCAGATACGTTGCAGATACTGATTGAGATCGTGCTTTCGACCATGGTTGTACTTGTCTTTGCAGAATTCATTCCGCGTGCCATCTTTCGTGCAAGGGCAGATGTATTACTTACCCGCCTGGCGCAATTGATCGATATGTTCTACCAGATGTTCGACCCTATTGCAGCCTGATTTATTGACATAGCCAAATGGTTATTAAAATATGTTTTCAATGTAAGAGTTGACGAAAAGAAAGAAGTTTTTGGTCGGACCGATCTTGAACATCTTTTTCGCCAGGCTAAAGAAGTAGAAGATGAAAAGCAACCGTTAAACACCGAGTTTTTTGAAAATGCATTGGAACTTCCAAAGATCAGGATTCGTCAAAGCCTGGTGCCAAGAAAAGAGATCGTTGGTATCGACATAAAGGAAACTATTGAAACCTTACGCAAGATCTTTATCGAGACAAAGTTGTCGAGAATTGTGGTGTATGAAGGCAACATCGATCATATTATTGGATATGTGCATCAGCTGGATATGTTCAAACGGCCGGAAGCAATTCAATCGGTGTTGCTGCCCATTCCAGCCGTTCCTGAAAGCATGAGTGCAACCGATCTTATCAATAAATTTACCCGGGAACGAAAAAGTATTGCCTGGGTAGTAGATGAATTCGGGGGGACTGCCGGCATCATCACAATGGAAGACGTGCTGGAAGAGATATTTGGGGAGATACAGGACGAATATGACGTCGAAGAGTTCGTTGAAAAGCAAATTGCAGAGAATGAATATATCTTTTCGGGGCGGCTTGAGCTTGACTATATTAATGAAAAATACGGATTTGATTTCCCTGTGGATGAAACCGAAACCCTTTCAGGCTTTATTATTAACTACCACGAAACAATACCAAAGCAAAAGGAGCGGATCATTATTGCTGACTATGAATTCGATATTATGAACGTAAGTGATACCCGCATAGAGATGGTCAAGATCAAGAAATTGAAATAGCCCCTTTGTTGGGCGTTTCAACAAGGTTTTGGGATACCGCTTGTCCATTTTATTTTTTTAAACTTCCTCCCAGAGGATTATCTTTCGTCCTTCAAAAAAAATCAACACGAAAATGATACAAGCAAAAAGAACCTTGCTTTTGCTGGCAAGTGGAGTTTTTATGTGCATGTACAGCGTTGCACAAAATAATCCGGCTGCAAAAGCAGATACGACGAAGAAGGCACCACCGACGCCTCCCAAACCAACGGTGGCTGATAAGGTGAAGACCAGCAAAAAAATTGACGGGTTATTCACGCTTTACCAGGATACTGCAACCGGCAGTGTTCAACTCTATGTAAAGAAAAATCAATTGGGTAAAGAATTCATTTACCAGAGTTTTTCCATGGGTGGACCCACCAGTTTATTCCTGCATCAGAATATGATCCGCGCCACATGGGTATTCCGGGTCAAAAAGAATTTTGACAAGCTGGAATTCTCCCAGGTGAACACAAACTTCTGGTATGACCCGAACAATGCTGTAAGCAAAGCAGCAAATGTGGACGTAACAGAAGCTGTTTTTTATTCTGCGAAAATTGATGGTGAAGATTCGACCGGATACATCTTAGCAGGTGATGCGTTATTCTTAAGTGAGAAACTTGACCCTGTAAAACCTTTGGTTGCTCCTGGCCCTGCTGCCCAGTTGGTATTTAACCTCGGTACCCTGAACGCTACAAAATCCGGTTACAAGACAGTTCGTTCTTACCCAAACAATACCGATGTTGTAGTTGAACTGGCCTATGATAATCCTGCTCCATTCAACCAGGGTAGAAAAGATATCACAGATGCCCGTTATAACCGGATCCGTTTTCAGCATAGTTTTCTTGAAATGCCGGAAAACGATTTTCGTCCTCGCTTAGATGATCCAAGAGTTGGTTATTTCACCCAGGAAGTAGAAAATCTGACGAGCATCAAGGTTGCAGATTACAGGGACATGATCAATCGGTGGAATTTGCAAAAGAAAGATCCAAATGCTGCGATCAGCGAGCCCGTAGAGCCAATAGTCTGGTGGATCGAGAATACGACTCCTGTAGAATTTCGCCAGACAATCAAAGAAGCCGGTGAAAAATGGAACGAAGCTTTTGAAAAAGCAGGTTTCAAAAATGCAGTTATAATGAAGATCATGCCTGACGATGCCAAATGGGATCCTGCTGATATTCGTTACAATGTTATCCGCTGGGTATCTTCGCCCTATCCTCCTTACGGAGCTATCGGGCCCAGCTTTGTAAATCCAAAAACAGGTCAAATACTGGGTGCCGATATCACTGTCGAATGGATGTCTGGCAGCTCAAGCCCGATACAGGAAGAATTGTTCGATGTAAAATCAATCAATACCGATCTGCCTACCTTGTTATTGAATTCTCATAAACACGACGAACTAAATTTCCCCGGGTTCAAAAAAGAATGGGCTTGTAATATCGGAACAGAATTAAAAGCTCAGTTCACTGCAGGGCTTACCACATTAGAAGCAACAGGTGCAGAACCTGGTGAAATAAAAACACTTCATAAGCAATTCCTGTATTTCCTGATCATGCATGAAATGGGGCATACATTGGGATTGAATCACAATATGAAATCGAGCCAGATGCTGAGCCCTGCAGAAGTAAACAACAAAGACATCACTCAAAAGAAAGGCCTGACTGGTTCAGTGATGGATTATCCTGCCGTGAATGTTTCGTATGATCGGGGAAAGCAGGGTGATTATTATACAACGAAGGCAGGACCCTATGACCTTTGGGCCATTGAATTTGGATATACACCGTTTAGCCCTTCCGAAGAAGAAGCAGGCTTGAAAAAGATCCTGAGTCGTAGCCATCAGCCTGAACTTACTTTTGGAAATGACGCTGATGATATGCGTTCACCAGGAGGTGGCGGCATCGACCCAAGGGTAATGGTCAGTGACATGAGTAATGATATGGTTGCTTATGCAGAAGATCGTTTTAGTCTTATAAATTCTTTAATGGGCAAGTTGAAAGAAAAATACAGCAAGCCCGGAAGATCATATGCTGAGCTCAGAAGCCGTTATGGGAATTTAATGGGACAGCGTAATCAAATGGCTCACTCAGTCAGCCGTTATATTGGTGGTATCATGGTTGACAGAAGTTATGTTGGTCAGGAAACAACCAATAAGCCATTTACTCCCGTGTCTGCGGCTTATCAAAAGAAAGCAATGGCGTTTTTATCAAAATATGTTTTTGCACCTGATGCTTTCAAAGGAGATGCCGCATTATTCCCATACTTACAATTGCAGCGTCGCGGTTTCAATTTCTTTGGCGCAGGCGAGGATATAAAACCGCAATCGTTTGTATTGTCAATACAGGTTGGTTTGTTTGCTCATTTGATGAGTTCAAATACATTGACAAGAATTAATAACAGCACATTGTATGGGAACACGTACACGGCTGCCGATATGATGAGTGACCTTACGAAGGCCGTGTTTGCAGCCGATCTGAAAACAAATGTGAATTTGTACAGGCTGAATTTGCAGACGGAATACGTAAAAGGACTTGCAGCAATAATATCTGCTCCTACAAGTTCCTATGACAATGCGTCAAAAGCAGCAATACTTAGTACCCTTAAAAAGGTCAAGGGATTGCTGGCAACTGCGGTTTCGACAGATGAACAAACCCGCGCACACAGAACCAATCTCAATTTTATAATTGATAAAGCGTTGGCTGTAAAATAAAAAACTAAATCCTCAAAGAACGAACCCCGGTATTTGCCGGGGTTTTGTTTTTGAAGAGGTTACAGCAGCCCTACTTATATTTGCGATTCTAATATCTAAAAATGGCTTTCAGTTTATTTGGCTGGAAAAAAAAAGAGGGGATTGAAGAAAAGGCCGAAATGTCTTTTATAGATCACCTTGAAGTATTGAGGAAGCACCTTTTTCGAAGCGTATTATTTATTGTATTAGGAATGATCGTTGCAGCCATTTACAATCAATTTATCGTTGATAAAATCGTATTAGGACCTATCCATGAAGATTTTGTCACTTTTAAGAAAATATGTGAATGGGGGCGACAGATAGGATTGGGCGATAAAATGTGCATCGGCAAAATTGGGGTAACGATGCAAAATGTGGACACCACCGGCCAGGTGTCGTTGTTCTTCACCTCGATGTTTGTCACAGGTTTTATTCTTGCATTTCCTTTAGTATTCCGCGAATTCTGGAAGTTCGTAAGACCTGCATTAACCAAAAACGAATTAAGGAAAACCCGTGGAGTGATCTTTTGGGTGTCTTTTTTATTTTTTACCGGTGTTTTGTTTGGATATTTTATTCTCATGCCTTTTAGCATGAATTTCCTCGCCACGTTTACCATGTCGGATTCTATCCAAAACATCTGGACGATCAAAAGCTATATCAACACAATGATGCCCCTGGTGCTGGGATCAGGTCTTGCCTTTCAAATGCCGCTTGTGATGTTTTTCCTCGCAAAGATCGGTATTGTAACAGGGAGTTTTTTAAGAAAAAATCGCCGTTATGCCGTTGTCGCTATTTTGATTGTTGCCGCAATCATAACCCCTCCTGATGTAATCAGTCAAATTGTAGTTACCGTTCCGCTTTGGTTGCTGTATGAGATCAGCATTGGGCTGGCCTTTAGAGTAGAAAAAGAAAAAGCAAGGGAAGAAAAAGAAGAATGGAGTTGATGATTTATTAATCTACCTTTGTTGAGGAATAATCATTTTTTTATGACTTCATTTGATCTAAGCAAACCCGTTGCCATTGGCAGTGATCATGCAGGGTATGATCTCAAAGAAGAATTGATCTCATTCCTTGAAGCAAAAGATCTTGCTTTTCATGATTATGGCACCCACTCAAAAGATTCCGTTGACTATCCTGATTTTGCTCATCCTGTATCGGATGCAGTTGAAAAAGGTGAGGCATCATTTGGGATCCTTCTCTGCGGCAGTGCGAATGGAGTTGCCATAACGGCAAATAAACACAAAGGAATTCGTGCAGCCATTTGCTGGGGCGAAGAGATAGTAAAACTTGCCAGGGAGCATAATAATGCAAATGTGATCTGCATCCCTGCCCGCTTTGTACGTGATGGAGATGCAGAAAAAATGCTTCAACTTTTTATAAATACTCCTTTTGAAGGCGGCCGTCATCAACGCCGGGTGCAGAAAATAGCCGAAGGTTGCTGAGCAGTAAGTTTTGATACCTTTCATCCATTTATAATTTCCTTAAAAATTATCAGGCTTATATTTGAGGTCACATGAAATGGGCCCTCCTGCAAGGCGAATTACCCGCCTGGCGACAGCCGGCTTGTGACAAAAATAAAAACATTAATATCACATGAAAAGAACTACTCTACTACTTATTGCCTGCCTCTCATTAGCCATTGTTCATGCACAAAAGAAAAATAAGACATGGGAAAAGATCGGCAATTCAATTACTGCAGCTGATCTCAAGAAACACCTGTATATAGTTGCCAGTGCCGAGAACGGAGGAAGAGATACGCCATCACCTGGTTTGGAAAACGCAGCTAACTACATTGAAGAACATTTCAAATCCGTGGGACTAAAGCCGGGTAACGGTGATAGCTACAGGATGTTTTATCCGCTGTACCGGGATTCCATACTGAGTTCATCGGTAAAAGTGAATGGTAATTTATACGAGCTAAATGCGGATTATCAAACCGGGAACAGCAATTATAGCGCAGAATTACCTTTTTCAGAAGCTGTATTTGCAGGCTATGGAATTGTAGACGATAAAATGGATAGTTATAAAGACCTCGATGTGCGCGGTAAAGCCGTTATCGTACTGGAAGGTGCCCCTGCTGATTACAAACCTTCACAATCAGGTTTCCAAAATCCCTCCGGCACTTTTGGGAAATTGAATGCTGCTTCAAAAAAAGGAGCTGTTGCTGTTCTTATAGTTTTAAAAGATTTTCCAAGAAGACCATCGGTCAGTCAAAGCAACTGGAACCTCAACGGTTATCGGGCAACGATCAACCCCCAGTTGTTTTACATCTCAAAAAATATTGCAGAAAGTATTATGGGTGAAGATGGCAAAGGAGTGTTTGATAAAATGACTGCCAGTTCATTAAAGGGAAAAACTTATAAAGCGAATATTGATCTTTCATTTAGGAAAACAACACTGACCACGCAAGTAAGCAATGTGATGGGTCTGGTGGAAGGAACTGATAAAAAGGACGAGTATGTTTTTATCACGGCACACTATGATCATGTGGGCAGAAGAGACACACTAATATTCTACGGTGCCGATGATGATGGCAGCGGAACCGTCAGCATTCTAGAACTCGCGGAAGCATTTGCAAAGGCAAAAGCCGAAGGTAAAGGCCCCCGCCGCAGCATTGTGTTTATGACCGTAAGCGGAGAAGAACATGGATTGTGGGGTTCCGCTTATTATGCAAATCATCCTGTTTACCCATTGGAAAAAACAACTGTTGATCTAAATATTGATATGATCGGCCGTATTGGCAATGATTACATGAAAGACAAAGATTCTACCAACTATGTTTATGTAATTGGAGACAATAAACTAAGTACCGAGCTCACGCCAATAACAGAAAAGATAAATAGTACTTATACGAAATTGAAGCTGGATAGAAAATACAATGATCCAAAAGATCCAAATCGCTTTTATTATCGCAGTGATCATTACAATTTTGCAGAGAAAGGAGTACCTATCATATTTTATTTCAATGGTGTACACCCGGATTATCACAGGCCTACTGACACCCCGGATAAGATAAAATACGATCTGCTGGAAAGGCGGGCAAAGCTCGTTTTTTATACAGCAATGGAAATGGCTAATCGTGAAGAAATGCTTAAAAGAGATATACCCATGGATTCGCAAAGGGCTTTTTAAGTGTTAGTATTTTTGCTTAGAAAAAATAAAAAAAATTTACTTATTTAGTAGTTCAAAACGTGTGAGAAAAACTAATGAAAATGCTTGAGCCAAATCCGACCCTGTACAAAAAAATAGCCGACAATCACGTCGATTACTCCGAGATGTACCGCTCTCAGGAGACTTTACAACTAAATAGACGGCTTCGCAAAACCCGGATTATTTTATTGGTCAGCGCACTTGTACTTATCGCAGGTGCGGCAATTTTTCGAACGATGCCGGAAACTCCTTTTTCAACAAAGAATTTCCTTGCCTATTTGGGTCTTTCAGGCTTCATGGTGGGTCTTGCTTTTTATAGCAATAAGCAACCATATCTTTCGATACTTGCAGCCTTTATAGCCTGTGTTGGCATTTGGGGATGGGAATTGGTTTTTTACTCACTGGATGGTTTATTGATCGAAACATCAATTCATAAGTTGTTCATTATTTCATTGCTGGTCTGGCGTTTTCATCCATCGAGAGAAGCCGAATTAATTAGAAAAGAATTGCATTTTTCCTGATCGCCTGTTTCCCCTTAACATATCGATCCTCTTACCCCAGGTAAGAGGATTTTTTATTGAATTAAACTTTGGAGCAATGAGTGAGTCTATTTACCCGATACCGTTCACAAACCCTAAAACTAAGAATATGAAAACTAAACAAGCCCTTAAATCCGTATTTATTGGTTCTGTATTAATGCTGGGAATGGCTGTTTTTACAGACGCATCTGCCCAGGCCCGCAAAAGATTTGACCGTATTGAAAACAAGTTTGATCGCAGGGAAGATATCCGCGACAGACGTGAAGATGTAAGAGACAGGAGAGAAGACCGCCGTGACAGAATGGAAGATATTCGGGATCGCAGGCACCACGGTGGTATGAGAGATCGTCTGGAAGATATCCGGGACAGAAATGAAGATGTGAGAGATCGCAGGGAAGATATCCGTGACCGCCGTGAAGACAAGAGAGATCGTCGCGAGAATCGCAGAGATCGCAGACACTAATCCCTACCTTTTCCTATAAAATGAAAAACCCCGGCTTCGGGGTTTTTTTGCTTACTGCTTCGCAAAGCTCGCAGTTCGCAATGACGAATTAAATTACATTGCCTCTTTATTGAACTTCAATTACCATCCCAACAAGTAGGCGAATATCAACGGCGCTACAATTGTCGCATCGCTTTCCACAATAAATTTGGGTGTGTCGATCCCCAACTTACCCCATGTGATCTTTTCATTCGGTACAGCACCGGAATAAGAACCAAATGATGTCGTAGAATCGCTTATCTGGCAGAAATAACTCCAGAAAGGCACATCATGCATTTCGAGATCCTGGTACATCATCGGTACTACACAAATTGGAAAATCACCGGCAATACCACCACCGATCTGGAAAAATCCAACACCTTTACCACCGCTGTTCCTTTTGTACCAATCGGCCAACCACACCATATACTCAATCCCGCTTTTCATGGTTGTAGCTTTCATCTGTTTCTTGATGATATAAGAAGCAAAAATATTTCCCATAGTACTGTCTTCCCAGCCACCTACAACGATCGGAAGATTTTTTTCAGCAGCGGCCATCATCCAGCTATCTTTTGGATCGATCTCATAATGCTGTTTCAGTACTCCACTTAACAACATTTTATACATGAATTCATGGGGAAAATATCTTTCGCCTTTATCATCAGCATCCTTCCAGAGTTTGTGAATATGTTCCTGGATCCGGCGAAACGCTTCCTCTTCAGGGATACATGTGTCCGTAACACGGTTATAATGATTCTCTAAAAGATCCCATTCATCCTGCGGCGTGAGGTCGCGGTAATTCGGAACTCTTTTATAATGACTATGTGCAACCAGGTTCATAATATCTTCTTCCAGGTTGGCACCCGTACAGGAAATAATATGCGCTTTATCCCGGCGTATCATCTCAGCAAGAGAAATCCCTAATTCGGCAGTACTCATGGCACCAGCCAGTGTGATCATCATTTTACCACCTTCGGTTAGATGTTGCTCATATCCTTTAGCAGCGTCAATCAGCGCAGCAGCATTAAAATGACGATAATGATGCAGTATAAACTGTGAAACAGGTCCTTTACTCATTTTGTGATTTTTAGATCCGCCTTCAGATCATCTCCCCCCAGGTGAAAGTGAGACAACGCGGCAGGAAACGCGAAAATAAATTATCCCTCGCCATTGCGAGCAAAGCAAAGCAAAAAAACCCGGCCTTGCGCTGGGTACACCACATGCTCACTAAAGAACTGCGTTTATTTAATCCTTTTTTTAATTGTTATATTACCTGACGGAGTTACTTTCAAGAGAAGCGTTTTCCTTTTTGTTTCGGCTGTCACCTGGTATTGCACCTCATTGTTATGAATTATCTCGATGATACCAAACAAAGCTGCATCCGGGTATTTCTGATCAAGGGCTTTAATAACAGAAATCGGAAGCTGTCTATACAGGAGATTTCTTGCCAAGGTGATCAAAACAGCATCTGAATTATACCATGCAGTTACGGCCTGGTCATTCAATAAGAAACTTACCTGCGCCAGGTCTTTCTTTGCTTCCCATTTTACATTTTTGGCAAATGAAAAGTCTTTTTCAAAAGCTGAGATGATCCTGGGATCAATTATTGGATTTTCTGAAGCAAATGTTGAAGACAGGCCAACGACTACAATGGCGATCGTCACTAGAATATTTTTCATGGTTTAAGGTTTAATGATTTTCGGTTTCAATGAATTTCTAAGGGGTAGTAACTGGAGTGACGTAATACAAAAGTATTATGAGGTTGATTGGAAGTCAACTGAAATATGCTCAAAGGAATCCTGTGAAGATCAACGGAAGTGATTGTTAAGGAGATTAACGATCAGGTTTTTCACTGAAAATAAGAAGCCCCGTCTCGCCTGGGGCGAAACAGGGCTCCTAATTTACCACACACCTCCCGATAGCTATCGGGACTTACTTGTTTGTCACACCTTTTTATTCTTACTATATGTACTCCAGTCACCCCCATTGCTTGAACGGAGTATAAGTTTTGTATCGGCCGTTTCAAGTGTTATATAATAGTGGAGACCTTCGCTATTGCTTACTTCAAAAAGGTCGCTGACCCAGTATTTACTATAGTTATTTTTCAAATCGCTGAAACGATTTACCGGCAATTGGAAAGAACTGATATATCTGGCGACGCTTATCAGGTGTCCTTCGATATCATAGTACGCAAACACGTGTTGCTCATTCATCGAAAAGGAAGCTTTATAATAATTGTTGCCTGTTTCCCACGCTACGTCTTTTGCACTGGAAAATTCTGATTTGAATGAAGCAAGGACTTTAGGAGAAACTCTTTCACTTGGGTACGCATGGCTTACCGCCGCTGCCAACAATAACCCAAACACAAACACGATCTTTTTCATGGCTCAAAAGTTTAATTGGTTTTAGAAGATTTTTAAAAGTTTTTATTAGTCTATAAGTGTGACGATCCGAAGATAGATTTGGTTACAGGCGATAACAAGTCAATTGTGACTGATGGACGCTATTGTTAATACGTGTGAATGAAACTGAATGAACCTGTACAGGCATCAGTTTGTTTTACCGTCAAACAAACACTCCCTCCATTCGTCATTAGGTTAGGTACCGGACCGAAATGTGAAAGTTTTTATAACAAATGAGCAAAGTACGATTAAAATCGTTTTGAGATTGTAACACCAGCAGGTCACGTACGTCTATCAATTATCTTTAGCCTATGAATTACCTGGCCCATGCATACTTATCCTTTGACAGACCCGGCATTTTAACAGGTAATATGATCAGTGACTTCGTAAAAGGAAAGAAAAAGTATGAATATCCTGGCGATATTCAACAGGGGATTGCTTTGCATCGTGAGATCGACCGTTTTACCGACATTCATTTTGCCACCAAAGAGGCCAAACAAATATTCAGGGAAGCGTATGGCCTTTACTCGGGTTCAATAATGGATGTAGTGTATGACCATTTTCTTGCTCTTGATGAAAATGAATTTACGGATCAAAGCCTGCAGGCATTTACTTCAAATGTCTACGCTATACTTGACCAGTTTACAGCCCATTTCCCTGAAAAATTCGGCATGATGTATCCCTATATGAAAGCACACAACTGGCTGTATAATTACCGGTATTTACAGGGAATTCAAAAAAGCCTTGGTGGTCTCGTACGAAGGGCCAAATACCTGGAAGAAAGCGATACGGCTTATTTGTTATTTACAACTCATTATGCTCAACTGAAAATAGCATATGAGCTTTTTTTTCCTGAACTCAAGGCGATGGCCGAAAATTTTGTAAAACAATTGGATAATTAGCGAACGATTCTGGTCCATAATTCGTCATAGAATTTGAAACTATTATTTTTGTCCTTTTAAACCTTGTGTATGCGAAAGATTTCCGTTTTAGCTTGTTTATTTTTTGCCAGCCTCTTTTCTTTTTCCCAATCTGCCAAACTACCCGAAGTTGACAAATCTCCGCTGGATGTCAGCTATTACCCGAACAACTATCCCGTTTTAAAGATCCAGAATAAAGCTACTGAACCATTAGTAGTAAGAATTATTTATAGCCGTCCTCAAAAACAAGGAAGAACAATTTTTGGCGAGCTGGTTGAATATGGAAAAGTATGGCGGCTTGGCGCAAACGAAGCAACCGAAATTGAATTTTATAAAGACGTAAAGATCGGTGGTAAAAAGGTCCCAAAAGGTCGTTATACACTTTATGGCATCGTAAACGAAAGTACCTGGACGATCATAATCAATAAGGATACGGATACATGGGGAGCATTCAAATATGATTCAAAGAAAGATCTCCTGAGAACTGATGTGAAGGTTCAAAAAACTGAGGAAACAGTTGAAAGCATGTCCATGTGGTTTGATAAGACTACAAGTGGAATAGCGTTGAATATTTCATGGGAGCAGTTGAAAATTTCTTTACCGATCACGTTATAAACCAGCTATGAGAAAATTATTACTACTACTAACACCGATATTCATTTTCAGTTGCAATGACAATGAAGAAAAACCTGTGACAACAGACATTCCCCCCACTAAGATGGATTCACAACGAATAAAAGTTCTGCCGCAAGTCAATCACTATACAGTTCCTGATCGTTCGCCAATGGATATGATTTATTTCCCCAACGACTTTCCTTTGCTAAAGATGAGCGGAAAAACTACATCGCTGCCATTGATGAGAGTGATCTACAGCCGGCCGCAAAAACAAAACAGGAAAATTTTTGGCGATCTTGTTAAATACAATATCCCCTGGCGCCTTGGTGCCAACGAATCTACCGAGATCGAGTTTTTTTCTACGGCTACCATCCAGGGCAAAACAATAAAACCCGGCCGGTATATCATCTACTGCATCCCCCAGGAAACAAGATGGACATTTGTTTTCAATTCAAACTTGTACAGCTGGGGACTGGAACAAAACCGCCAGAAAGATCTTTTGCAATTTGATGCGCCGGTTGAAAAAACCAATATGCCAATTGAATTCTTCACGATCGCATCTGAAAAGATCGATGATAAAACTACAGACCTGGTATTTCTTTGGGATGAAATGAAAACCAAGCTCACCATCAGTTTTTGATCGTAGGACGTTCCCTGCCAATTGTCGTCAATGGTAGCCGGTCAATGTCAATGATGCACCCACATTGACAATTCTCAATTCACCATTCACCATTCACGATTCACGCATTTATTTATTTATTTTACACTATGTGTGGAATAGCTGGCATTGTATCGAATAATACGTCTCTTAATTCGGCGGGGCGG
>JAICPX010000578.1 GCA_025929635.1 Chitinophagaceae bacterium | reverse complement strand
CTTCATCATGTCATATGCTTCTGTCAATGTTTTCTTGTCGCCATACCACTTATAATTATACCAGGGTAAAATAATGGCAGCGCTTCCCCACTCAGGTGATTCATCAAATGGGGGAGTAAACACCGTGAATTCAGGAGCAATTTCCGGAATCTTTCCATCAGCATATTGAGCATTCATCATGTCTTTAATGACCTTCCTGCACAAACTTGCAACGTCATAGTTGTATTGTACTGACGCTCCCATCAGGTGTGTCTGTTCCAACCAGCCAAGTTTTTCGCGATGCGGGCAATCTGTAAAAACACTCACGGTATTACTTTTAATTGCCCAATCGATCAATGTATATGTTTTATTAAATAATTCATTTGATGAGCTGAAGGCTCCGATTGAATTTGCGGCATTTCTTATATGAAGTCCTTCGACGTTCTTGACAACAGGCCTTGTTTTCAAACTATCTCCTGGAATGCAATGCACCTGCATATAACGAAAACCCGTATAACTGAACCTGGGCTGCCAGCTTTCATCATCAATTCCTTTTAAGATATAAGTAAAATAACTTGGAGAGCCTGTCGCTTTTTGATTGGCTGTTCCATCGGCATTTAATAATTCAGCACAAAATATTTTTATGGTGTCTCCTTTATTGCCATTCACGGTTATCGAAGGGATACCTGAAAAGTTTTGTCCAAGATCATAGACCCACGAATTGGGTGTTAATTGCCTTTTTGCTCTTACTGCAAATCGTTCCATTATTTTTAATGGCTGCTGAAGCTGTGATTCCAGTTTTTCAGGGCCAGTTGTTATTATCACATTCTTCCAATCTTTCCCATCTGTTAAAAATCCCGGTTGATCCCAGCCTTGCTGTTCGAAATTCGCATCATAGTCCTCACCTCCAAAGATGCTGCTGTAAATGATCGGTGATGAAACCGTTTTCCAGCTCTCGTTACTTATTATATTGTCTATCGAACCATCAGTATATTCAATAATAGTTCGCAAGATCATTTTGGGATGCCCATATGCCCCGGTCATTTTCCGGTAACGCTGACCGGGTATATAATAAAACCCATTCCCCAACATTACGCCAATAGCATTTGCTCCATTTTTCAGATCCTTTGTGATATCAAATGTTACGTATTGTGCATGTTTGTCATAATTCGTCCAGCCCGGATCAAGGAAATGATCTCCGATCTTTTTACCATTTACATACATTTCAAAATGACCGAGCCCGCAAATGAATGCCGTTGCCGACTTTATTTTTTTATAAACCTGGAACTCCTTTCTCATCAATGGCAACACATTCCTTCTTGCTCCCCAGGATCTTTTTCCATTCAAATGAACATGTGGCGCGATTCGCAGTGAATCGATCACTTCATCATAACCGATCCATTTAGCATTATACCAATCAGATTTATTTATTAATCCCATTTGCCATTTCGCCATCTTGCTCCATGCTGATGCATTTGCTTTATTATCCCATACCATTACTTTCCAGAAATACTTTTTTACCGATTCTAAAGTCTTACCCGCAAACTGTACCTGTATCGAAGCAGAGCTGTTGATCTTTCTTGAATCCCAAATATTTCCAATACCTTTTTTTAACAATAAGGAATCATCAGCAACAAGGATCCTGTAAGCGGTTTGTAAAACATTTCTTTGATTGCTTTTTAATTCCCAGCTCAACCGGGGACTCGTAAGGTCAACACCCAACGGATTAAATGTGTTCTCACATTGAAGATTACTAACGGATAGATGCTGGGAAAAGCACAACGGTACCAGGAAATAAAAACCAATATGGCAAAGCAATCGTTTCATTCATTATTGTATATCGACACTTGAAATTGCTAATCCTTCTGCATTATTTATTACCAGTCGCACAATATAATTACCGGCATTGATCATGTTACCAGTATTTATTGTGAATTGGTTCCATTTGCCTGGATTGGTAAAATTAAACTGAACCAATTCCTCGAGCATCATGGTGTTTCCGGGTCCGATCAATTGTAATTTTCCTTGTATTTGTGTCTTCTTGTCATAATAATATTTCATGGTTACCGAGTAAATATCAGCAACTCCAGTTTGTATAGGGTAATCAATAGTAATTTCTTTATTTGTTCTTATTACGGCACAATATCTCTCATTAACCGAATCTTTCACTACGCCATCGCTTAGCTTGACCACATTGGCTCTGTATTGAACTATTGGTTTCAGGTCATAAGCGGGTTGCATTTTTGTTACTGGTTCTAATGCCACTATTGCTTCAGCTCCGTATGGTATGACCATTATTGAATCAGCCTGGCAAAGTTTCCTGTACACTTTATAACCTGTTCCCCCGTTTTCATCCGTAATGATTTCCGCATTCATGTTTTCAAATCCATTGACCCGCCCACTACCCGATTTCAAAGCAACATAAATGTATGAGTCTTTACCGGGCTGAAACGTCACAGGTTTTTTAACCTGTTTATTGGCAAATTGTACCCAATCGGTTCCAAATAAAACAGACGGGATTGAGTTGAACTGTATGACTTCACCAGCATACTGTTTGTCTCCAATATCCATCCATGATCGTAGTTGAAAATCGTCAGCGCGGATACTGTTTTTACCAGAAGCAGTTATGTCGTCTATGTTTTTCAATGATGCAATGGCAATTGCATTTATCACTGCCTGTCCCACTTTTGTTTCGGGAAATGAAATAATCATCCTTCCGCCGCTGATCTTTGT
>JAICPX010000153.1 GCA_025929635.1 Chitinophagaceae bacterium | reverse complement strand
ATTATAGTTTCATTATGACCAGGTCACCATATTTTTGAAAAGCAGTGCTTGCTGTTCTAAGCTTTTCATTCTTGTGGCTTTCATTATCGCCGGGAGAAATATGTGTCACCAAAACCCTGGCAGGCTTCAGTTCATTCAACAATTTAATTCCTTCATTTGATAAAAACCAATTTGGAATTACAATAATATCCGGGTTGTTCTTAAGAGAGGTCAATGCGGCAGGTCGCAGGTCTGCATCCCCGAGATGTACGATCCTAAATCCATTCCATACTACTTCGATCCTGTAGTTTTCAATTGCTGAATGGCGTGCCTGGTAGGTATGTGCAATCCGCCTGAGGTTAATTTCCAGCCGGGTGTTTAGTCTTATCGTTATACTATCAGCTATAGGGGGAAATCGCTTTAGTAAACCGGGGGCCAGCAATGACCGGGTTTGATCGCCACCTATTAAAATAGCAGCTGTGTGAACGTTCGCAACATTCGTTATGAGTGTACTATCAAAATGATCACTGTGGCGATGGGTAACTGCAATCGCAATGATCTTTTTGTACGGGGTTTTTTGCTGAAGCATTGTGCTTAGGGCGGTGGCATCAGTAGGTAAATAATCTTTTTCATAAAAATCATGAAGTCCATCAACGAGGATCGTACTGTCATTGTGAGTAAGGGCAATACCCATATTGCCGAGGTACCGGATCTCGAATTGCTGTTGAGCATTTACACAAACTACCCCTGAAATACCAATAAGGAATACGAAAAAAAATCTAAGCATCACTTCTTCTTTGATTTCTTTGTTTTTTTACCAGGCGCTTTCTTTTTTGAAGCTTTTGCGGATTTATTATAGGCAAGCGCCAGTTGCACCCAATAGTCCAGCTTCTTTTTTGTAGTTACCGCATCAGCATCAACAAATACAAATCCTTTCATGACCTTTCCCGTAAAATCCATTGGCTTGCACCCTTCTTTCTCCATCACTTCATCATATTTTGCGGGGTCCAGTCTTACCATTAATCTTTCTTTTTCGACACCTAACGCCATTTTATCATTTACCATAAAACATAAACCGCCAAACATAGCTTTCTCCTCTACATTTTTGTGCGTTTGAGCGATCAGGTCTCTCACCATATCCGCCAATTTCTCATCATAATCCATGCGCTATTTTTTTACATTAATTTCAAAGGGATAATTTGCCGGCTTCCAACTTTCATTCTTATCCGCGTTAATTGTAACTGCTGTTTTAATTGTCGCCGGTGTCCTGGAAATGTTTGTATGACTCTCCCAAATTCTTCCTTTTCTGATTACCAGCAACAATCCATTTTCATCTCCTATTGCCCTGAAGTTGGCATCCCCGCCACGGTATTGACTCAAATTAAAAGATGATTTTAATTCATCGGCGATCAGATCTGCATCATCTACAATGAGGGCTATCTCGCTTGCACAAAGCAGGTCCTTGCTGGTAAATTCGCCATCAGCACTGTTCCCCAGGTCATGCCTTGCAATGTATTCAACGAGATTGCCTGCGGGATCCCAGAAAAAAATTGAATGTGCATTCCAGTTGCGAAAATGCCTGACGTCTTTTGGGTACTTATCATCGATCATGTGCGATGGTGTTGCAGACAGATCGCTTCGGTGTAACTGCCACTCCCTTGCCTTTACAATCTTATTTTCAGGGATATTAAATGCAAAATGATAAAAAGGAGCAGCATCATGTTGTTTTACCTGGACAAACCTGATAGTTGTTTCGCCTGCACGCACCATGAACTGATCAGCCTGTTCAGCAATTAACGGCAGTTCAAGAAGACCTGCATAAAATTTCTTTAATTCAGCTACCGGGGTTGCAGTCACCAGGTCAAGATGAAGGATCCTCGCTGTTGTTTTTACTGGAATATCCAGGTGTAAAGAAGGACAGCCCGCAAGCACTTCATGCATCCCGAAAAATGCAGACATTGTGGCTAATGAAGAATTATATAGGAAGCTCCGTCTCTTCACAAATTATGCATTCAACATATTTTGTAATTGCTCATTCTTATTTCTAAGGTCAAGCCCGCCTTCGATCATTGATTTCAGGTTTGCCATGTAAAATGTCCAGCCCGTTTTACACCCGATATGCCAGTTTTGTTTTGCTTTATCATCGGTTGGAATTTCATCCTGGAGCAATTCGACAATATGCTCGCCTTGTTCTTCATAGATTTTGACCGTACAATTCCCGGCAGCACCAAATTTGAATTTGAAAAGATCTTTTCCATTGGCCGCTAAAATTTCGCCATGCTCAACCACTTCATCCGGATAACCATGCCACCACCATGCGTATGTATATCCTTTTTGTACCGGATCATTGCTCTCACACAAACTGCCATCGGGTTTTTTATAATCAGATCTTCGCAGGAACCAGAATTCGATGCCGGCTCTTGTGGCCCAGCACCAATATAATTTTTCGGAGGGCGCTTTTACATTGATGCGAACGGTAAAGCGACCCCAGTCAAAGTCTGCCATAACTAATTTTTGTATCGTGAATAATAAAAATCAGATTTTTTATCGGGCATGGAAGGACCGCCATCTATAAAGGCATGGATCGAATCTTTAGTGATCAATTCATACCTAATGCGTTTGGGAAAATCATGATCAGGTTTTTCCGCAACAAATCCTTTTTCAGAATGAGAAGTGATCTTGAATGCGACTTCCCTGCCTTCGTTCTGCCCATTCACTTTTGAAATATAATAATAGGTGCCCGCCTTGTATGCCAATCGCAGGTTCTCCAAAACTTTTGAATGTCCTGTTATTGCAAAACTCATGCTTTCACCAAGCATAAGACTGTCATTATGAGGAAACCAGCTTTCCATGATCGAACCACCATTCTTTTTCTTCATCGTCCAGTTTCCTTCAAGCCATTTGAATGATTGCATTTTATTTTCATTATTCCTTTTTGTAAAAGCGTAAAATGAAAATCCTACGATCATAAATAGAATTAATGTTCTCATGCCATATTATTTAAGGTTCCAATTATATGTATTTAAATAGAATACGGATGACCGGATTGAACAGGTGTTCACGGATTTTTTATCTGTTTAAATCCGTTTGATCCGTGTCATCCGTGTTCCCAGGTGCACTTTATTTTATTGCTTAGGCACGGAATGCAGCGCGATCCGGTTGCCTTCGCTGTCAATGATCACTGCCATACAACCATATTCCGGACTGATCTCAGTTTTAGGAAGCATGATCTTTCCACCGGCTGCTTCTACCCTGTCCAACACCAATTGAACATCAGGATTTCCATTCAGGTAGATCAGTGGCCCATCAGTAGAAGAAGGTTTATGAAAACCCTTGCTGTCAACCAATGCTCCGCCCACACCTGTCATCATATCATCAAGCGGAAACATTCTCATCTTTATATTGTCAAGATCAAGTGGAGCCAGTTTTACCTGGAAGATTGTTTCATAAAATTTCGTTGCCCTGTCAAGGTCTGTAGTACCGATCTCGAACCAGCTAATCGCGTTAGTCATGTTGTTTAGTTTAGAAATACAAGTTAATGTTTTAAAATTTTAATTCAATCCATTTGCTGCCATCCCATTCCCATGTATCATTTGTATCGTTGGGCCAGCCAAGACGACCACCAAACAGCACAACTTTTTTTCTTTGCTTGTCATAAGCCAGGTAACCCATTGCTCTTGCCTTTGGCCCTTCGGATGAGAGCTGTTTCCATTCTTTACCATCATAACTCCAGGTATCATTGGTAAAACCATTTTTTGTAAGCCCGCCAAAAATGATCAGCATTTTTTTATCATGATCGTATGCATAGCCGGCGGATATCCGCGGCGCTGGTCCGGTTTCTGATACTTTTTGCCAACTCTTACCATCATATTCCCAGGTATCACCAAACCTGGTTCCGGGAATTGATCCGCCAAATAATACTGTTTTCTTTCTTGCCTCATCATATATCATTACAAAAGCCTGTCTTCCCTCAGGACCTGGGCCTTCAAATTTCTTCCATGTGCTTCCATCCCATTCCCATGTTTCATTGTTTACTTTTCCCGGCGCCGAACTTCCGCCAAATACGACCAGCCTGTCACGATCTGAGTCGTAAACAAAACCTGGTTCAGCTGCGATAATTCCCGGGTCCGAAAGATTTTTCCAGCTATCATTTTCAAACACCCTGAATTCAGAACGTGAACGGCCATCACCGGTATAGCCACCAAAAGAATAGAGTTTATTTCTTTTTGCATCATAGGCCACTGCCATGCTGCTTCGCTCATCACCGGCATTTGCTTTGAAGGTCCATGCTTTGCCATCAAAACTCCATATATCATTGTAAAGTTTGAATGAATTTCCACCATCGAGTGGTGTGCTTCCACCCATTAACCATACCGATCTTGTTGCATCATTATAAAAAAGTGAATGATGTGCCCTGACGGGAGGTAAGTTTTGTTGAGCCATTACCATCGTCGGCAGAAACAAGCTCAATATCAAAAATATCCTATTGAGCCTTGTATAATCTTTCATTGCAGTCATTTTTGGTTACCTGGGTTTTCCAGACACTCATACCGCCCAGCATATTGGTCACATGGTTAAAACCTTTTTGTGTCAGCATATAACTTGCCCTCGGGCTGCGATGGCTGTGCGAACAATAAACGATGATCTCTTTGTCTTTATATTTCTCCAATTCATTCACTCTTGTTTCTAATTCCTGTATGGGAATATTGATCGCCTTTTTTATAGCCCCGAATTTTTGTTCAGCGGTACCATTGAATTCAGCCGGTGTACGTACATCAAGAAATATTACTTTCTTTTCATCTAATTCGCAGATTTTATCCGGCCGGATATTCTTATGTGATATCGTGCTTTTATCAACCAATGCCATATTACAACTGGTACAGGTGCCGGGTTTATCAAAAACAGCATTATCACATTCAGCGCCACAAGGCGTGCAGGAGTATTGGGTACCGCTCCTTGTTGTTTTGTTCCAATTAGAAAAAGAATAAAACAAAATACCCACCAGGGAACAGCTCACTAAAACGATAATGTTCTTTTTCATTGATGGTGATTTATTGTTGATTAATATCTTTACCCTCTTTCAGTTTCGCGATATTTCCATTTACGGTTGCTTTCGCCTGTTCATTTGGCGCCTGTGCCAATGCTTTGTTTGCATAATCCAATGCTTTTTTATAATCGGCTTTCGCAGCATAATAAGACATGAAGCCGGCATTTACTGCGTACACATTACCATATTTTTTCTGATTGGCATTGAAGATCTCCAACGCTCTGTCCAGTCTTTTTGCAGTGATCAACGAACGGCCATAACCCGTGATCTGCCCGGCATTAGCAAAAACAATGGCCTCATTCATTGTAGAATCAGCTTCCTTAAGCCGGTTTAGTTTTGTGTAAGCTGTCCCCAACGCGTTTAATGTGGCAAATGTTTTAGTTAAGGCAGCTCTTTGGTTCCATGCCAGCACTTCTTCAAGATGAATGTTCTTATTCACAAAATAATTGGCTGCTGCCAGCATATTAAAAGCATTGAATCCTCGTTGCCCTGTTACCTGCTCTCTCATTCTTGCCAATACAATGTTGTCGACATCAACATCTACTTTGAACGGGACCGATAATTTTTCCCATTGCAATGCGATCACACAATATTTTTCCCGGTGTTCGATGAACTCATACTTTAACCATTCCACGCTTTTATCCAGGGCAACCGGTTTTACGTCTACACGCAATGCGTCGTATTCCTGGTCATAATAATAACTTCCCCATGCATCCGATTGATTGGAGAAAATAACGGTCGCCTTGTCGGGCCATACAGCCATGTGCAATCCATAAGTTCCCGCCTTCAGGTCTTTACCTTCCACTTTAACATCATGCTCAAATGTGATGGTTGTATTTTCATTGGCACCTGCACGCCAGGGTTGTGTATTTTGATTGGTGTTTAAATTCAGCGACGTATATCCATAGGTAACAACGTTCCCATCACCCCATATTTTGCCTTCGCGCTTATTTACATCCGGTCTTGAATATTTAATAGTAATACTCGTGATACCCACTTCCTCCGAAATTGTTGCTCTTGGATTGCCACCGCTAGGGGGAAGATCCATTTGTGCAGATGATGAATAAAGTAAGACAAACAGGACAGCACCTGTAAGAAAGATCTTTTTCATAATAGTAGTTTTGAATTGATCTGTTGATGTGTAAGGTTGAGCTATTAAAGGTCAGTAAAATTAAAGTCGAAATGCCACCGTCTATCATTGCTATCGTTCATTCAAAAGCGATTTCAGCAAAAAAAGATTTACTTACAATGGCTGCTGAACAGGCTATTATCAATCTCAAATGCTTTAAAACTATCATCTCTCCTGCTGAGTGAAGTAGCGATACTTTTCAGGGTAAAATATTTGAGCCGGTGCTCAGATTTAAGTATCAATCCGCCGTTGGCTTTTTCGCCATAAAAGTCCCAATTGTAAGAAATGTGCTTATGGTAGGTAGATGGCGCAATCCTCAGGTCATTACTGACATAGTATTGAAGCCATGAATTCTTTTTTTGGATCTCCAGTATTTTACAACTATACCCAAGGACCTTTTCATTTGTATCATAAAGTTTAAAGGAGAGAACAGAATCAGTAAACACGCCATAATCTTCGCATTCGTAATTTCCTTTGTCCCCCGTTTTAAACAAGACTTTATTGTAAATCCCCGAATAAAAATAGACCTGGGTATCTGTATTAATAAAAACTGATTGATAGTTCAACGTATCATAACGCAAAATGCCTTTGGCGGGCCGGGTTTTTGCAATCGAGTCAGCATTTAACGAGTCACTGGTGTATGAATACGCATACTCCACTATACCAGTGAAATACCTGTTCCCGGCATTCTTACACCCCGTCAGACCAACGACCAAGATCAGAACGATCAGTTTGTTCATTTCTTTCTACGGTATTCAAGATCGTACTCCATTGCCCAGCTGGTTCCTTTATCTTTTGTGATCTCACCCAATTGTCGCACCTTATCTTTTCCCAGGTCAAAAAAAGTCAACCGGCGAACGGCAATTGTATCTTTTGAAAAAGGAAAAGGATCAGTCGTGAAAATTATTCTCTTATCTTCAAATTTTCCATGAGTGAATGCCGTTGTATTTCCCCGGTTATCAACCCAGGTTTGCTGCCACTCTTTCAAAGCACGGTTCCAAGTATTAAAACTCTTTCCTGCATAACGCAACCCCTGCATCATGTTGGCGCTTGTCCATTCTTCAAGTATAATACAACTATCGAGTATCAGGCTGATCTTACTGTCACCGGCTTTTTGTCCAGTTTTTCCAAACACTTCCCATTCACCGATCCAGAAATCGAACTGTCGAAACTCGGGACCGCTGCATGGCAACCTTTGTGCAGGCAACGTATGTGAAATAAAAGAAAGAATGAGTAAGAAGAAGAACCTTTTCATACAGTTAGTTTATTGCAAGACCTGATCGTTCACTAAACTGTTGTTTTGTTTATCATGAATTATTTCCTTTTATCACGATATTGATTATTTTATTATTGACTATTGATTATTAGGCTCAACGGCGATAATTACCTCACCAACAATAATTAATAATCATAATCGATAATTAGAAGAAGAAAATCTCAGAGGCTGATCTGTTCGAATTGCTTTTGAAGGTAAAAACATCCGCCTTCCTGGTTGCCATTCCACTGACCATCGATAAAGCTTGAACTGCGGTTAAGATTACCATGAAGTATCACCTGTGAAGATGTTTGTTCGGTCAGCTTGCAAGAAATAACAATTGCAGAATCACCGATCAATTTATAGGTGGCTTTTACTTTTAAACAGGCATCATTGTAATTGCAAATGACCTCGGCCTGGTTTTGCGGATTGATCTTTATCGTGATGGAATTGATCACGGTTTCTGTCCCGTAATATCCTTTCCAGATACCGCAAACTGTCTCTGTTGGGAGACCGGGAGTTTTCCATGATGAAAACAACGTGGCAAGAATAACGACTACTAGTTTCAAATTATACCGGATTAGCTACTAAGTAATACAAAACTAATGATTAGGTTCAATCCACAATATAGTAAAACAACTATTTGACCAAACAACGATAAAAATCATGCCGGATGATTCTGTGTAATTAGCCATGTAAAGAATTTATTCTATCATCGTTACGGGAAATGACTTTTATTTTCCGGGATTGCTCAGGTTAAGGTCACGATGTTTTTGATGACTCAAACGACAACTCTTATTTTTGTGGTCACCGGGGAACTAGCTCAGCTGGCTAGAGCGTTTGCATGGCATGCAAGAGGTCAGGGGTTCGACTCCCCTGTTCTCCACAAAGGGTCGAAGGTAGCGTTTGCTGTCCCGATATGCATCGGGAAAGAGGTCAGGGGTTCGACTCCCCCTGTTCTCCACAAGTAAGCCCACAGGAATTGTGGGCTTTTAATTTTTTTGCCGCGCATCCTTCTTTTTTTAATCTGAATTTAATCTCATCGTGTTTTTACTGTTCCAACGGAAAAAATAACTAAAAAAAAGCCGTAAATAATCAGAAGCTGGTCTAGTAAACCTCGTGTAAAGGTTGTAGATTTAAGCCCTTTTAAAATCCTGTCTATTAAGAGCCTAGTTAGAGCCCAATTACCTTGAGAAGCTGCATTTATTAACCTTAAATCAGCGCGAATGAAAATTCAGATTTCTACTTAATTCTTTTATTCCTTTTACAGGAATAAAAAAACTCCTGATTACATAACTGACTTTTAGAATCCAGCAACAGTGATTGTTGTTGGCATCATTTCCAAATTATCCTTTTTTGAAAATCCTTTAAGCAGGTTTTGTTAGTGGCGTATAGGTAAAAGCTTGAATGGTGTAAGTGATCCGAATCCTTAAAAACATTTTACCCATGAAGCTTTTATAGACAACCAAAGTTTATAAAGAGAAAATTGACCGTTGGAGTAAGAAATAGTATTTCTGTTAAACCTCGACCCGGAAATGCGTTTAAAAACTTTCTTAATAAAGGGAGATGGGTTGTTTTTGTATTGATCTTCTCACTATTAACTTCTCAATATCGTACACAAGCCCAGGTTGTAATTAATGAAATTGGAATTGCACCGAGTGGTGGTGTTGGTAACGAATTCATCGAACTTTTTAATAACAGCGGCTGTACTCAGAATGTTAGTTGCTTTACTATAGTTTATAGCAGTTCCACAGGAACTGGTTGGACGATTAAAATTCCATCTGGAACACTAATTCCTGCCTGTGGTTATTTATTAATTGGAGGTCATTCCGGAGTAGACGGTCCTGGAGTTACCGGGACAGGTTACCCAACAGGCACTGGCGGTAGCGTTCCATATGCTGGCCCTACGGGCAGTGCTACTGTAATAGATTTATCGTCCTTGGCAATAACGGCAAATGCCGTGTTCATGAACGGTATTGCCGCTGGAACCCTTT
>JAICPX010000347.1 GCA_025929635.1 Chitinophagaceae bacterium | reverse complement strand
GATCGAAGCCTTCATTAAAAAAAATCCACTAGAAAAACTTACTGAAAATGCCAAACCGAATTATAAAAGAAAGATTTATCGTGAGCCGTTCTTTCATTACGACAATAATTTTTTTAAAGCAGGAAAAAATGTCTACCTCAAAGGTCTTTGGCAATCAGAAAAGTACTTTAAGCAATTTGAAGAAAAAATCAGAACGATTTTCAAATTTGAAAGAACCTCCGGGCTTTTTATCCCAAAAAACACACAAGAAGAAACAAGCGTTTCAATTCATATTAGAAGGGGCGATTATCTTACAAGGATTTCACAAGAAGTTCTCGGTACTTTACCGGCTGGTTACTACCAGCAGGGAATTCATTTAATTACTACGCGGGTAACAAGACCAGTCTTTTACTTTTTTTCAGACGATATCGACTGGGCAAAAAACAATTTTCAACTCCCTAATGCCATCTTTGTTTCCAATGACATCACCAAAAATCATTTGGAAGACCTTTATTTAATGACGCAGTGCAAACATAACATCATTGCCAATAGCAGCTTTAGCTGGTGGGGAGCCTGGCTTAATAATAACCCAGACAAAATTGTGATCGCACCCAAAAAATGGTTCAACAAAGGACCAAAGGACACCCAGGACCTGATACCCGCCGAATGGCTCAAGCTCTGATTTCTAATTAGTGCTGGTAATTGTTAACGGTTGACTCCGAGCTTTCCCTTATCACCTGTAAAAAATAATTCATCGCTTTCTTCTTTCTCTCGTCAAGCAAATAATTCATATGAAGCGTGTAATATTTTTTCAGATCATAGAGATCGAAAGGATGTGAGGCAACAATCTCATCAATATGCGCTAAACCTGCGGCATTCGCTTCATTGAATATTCTGACAAAATCTTCCGGCAGCTTCTTATTACTTACCCAAACTGCAAACACAAATGGCTGACCTGTAATTTTCTTCCATTCTGCGCCGAGATCATAGAAAAACGTGGATAGTTTTCTTTGCTCAAACGCACGATCACCGATCACAAGACCGGCCGTTGTTCCTTTTATTTCCTTGCGGTAATCTTCGTTCTTTGCAACAACTATCTCCGGTTTTATACCCCAGTATTCATGCATGATCCATTTCAATAGTTCCACCGACGTGCGGCTCTGGTAGTCCAGGAACACTTTTCTTATTCCTTCCAGGGGTGTCTCGCTAAAAAGACAAACCGATGCCGCTTCGCCATCTGTACCGATACAGTAATCACCCGACAGATGCCATTCGGACAGCTCCGGGATCGCGCCGATCGGTATCAATCCCAGGTCGATCTTATGATCTTTCAGCATTTCGGCCAATTCTGCAGGGTTATCTTCGATCAATTCAATTTGCGAGGCCATTGGTTCAAGGCGTAATCCATAGATCAATGGTCTTGTATTGAGATAACTGACTATTCCAACCTTTATCTTATTACCCCAAACCCCTAAAGGCGATTTTATATCTTTCTTAATTACAGACAATGTCTTTTATCTTTGCAACAAATGTAATTCGTTGCAGCCATAATCTGCACCGCAGAGACAAAATAGAAACCTGGAATGGAACTAACTAATCTTTCGGCTATCTCTCCTGTCGACGGACGCTATCGCAAACAAGTACAACATCTTGATGAATATTTTTCCGAATACGCTTTAATGAAGTACCGCATCCTGGTAGAAATTGAATATTTCCTTTTTTTAGCCAATAAGAAATTCTTTAAACTCCCGGGAAAAGCGGAGAAACAGTTAAGAAAAATTGCAGAGGAATTCGGCCCGGAAGACGCACAGGAGGTCAAACAAATTGAATACACAACCAATCATGATGTAAAAGCGGTTGAGTATTTTCTAAAAAATGCCCTGGATAAAAGTGGGGCCAAAGAGGCAAAAGAATGGATACATTTTGGCCTGACATCACAGGATATTAACAATACAGCAATCCCGCTTTTCTGGAAACATGCGATCGAATATGAGTACCTGCCTTTTTTATTGAACCTGAACAAACAATTGAAAATACTTGCCAGAGACTGGATGAATATTCCCATGCTTGCCCATACACATGGTCAGCCGGCAAGTCCAACCCGGTTAGGCAAAGAAATAATGGTGTTTGTTGAGAGAATAGAACACCAGGTTGACCAGTTCATCAATATTCCTTTTAGTGCAAAATTTGGTGGCGCTACAGGGAATTTTAATGCGCATTATGCCGCATTTCCAAAAACTGACTGGATAAAGTTTGCGAATGAATTCGTGGAAAAAACGCTTGGACTTACGCGCATGCAATTCACAACACAGATCGAACACTACGATAACCTCGCTGCCCACTTCGACTGTATGAAAAGGATCAATAATATACTTATTGATTTTTGCCGTGATGTGTGGACATATATTTCTATGGACTATTTTAAACAAAGAGTAAACAAGAATGAAGTCGGGTCTTCGGCCATGCCACACAAAGTGAACCCGATAGATTTTGAAAATGCAGAAGGAAACTTTGGAATGGCCAATGCCGTTTTTGAACATTTATCTTCAAAGCTCCCAATATCAAGACTCCAGCGGGATCTTACAGACTCCACGGTACTTCGAAATATTGGAACTCCTTTTGCGCATACATTAATTGGGTTTAAATCGATTGAAAAAGGCCTTGGTAAACTTATACTCAATGACGGTATGATCCACCAGCAGCTGGAAGATAACTGGGCCGTTATTGCAGAAGCGATCCAGACAATTTTAAGAAGGGAAAACTATCCCAGGCCTTATGAAGCATTGAAAGAACTGACAAGAGGTAATGCCTATATCGACAAAAAATCAATTCATCACTTTATTGACAATTTAAAGATCTCAAACGCGGTAAAAAAAGAGTTGAGAAAGATCACGCCTCATAACTATACAGGGACGGTTGCCAAATACTAGATCTCGTTACGTCTAATAACATAAGAGCAGATCTGCTTCTCCTCTTCTTTATAAGTTTTGCAAAAACAGAACCCGGTCTTCAATAACACTTTCTGTGAGTCTGTATTCCCTGCCTGTGTGATCCCATATACTTCAGTCAAATCGGTTTTAGCAAATACATAATTGATCCCCTCCTTTGTTAATTCAGTCGCGAATCCTTTTCCCCAATGGTCTTTTAACAATGCATAACCTAATTGACTATTCTCCGTCCCTTCAACGGGAATAAATGCAAAGGAACCAACAAACTTCCCCGAGGCTTTTTCATCAACTGCCCATCGACCCATGAGGGGATTTGTTTTGTAGGATTCAATATTCTGTTTTAAAAATTCGTCGCACTCTTCTCTTGTTTTTACGCCACGGATATATCGCATCACCTCCTCGTTGCCATTCAATGCAAAGAAATTATCAGCATCCATTTCGAATTCATATTGCCGAACGATCAGTCTTTCTGTTTCAAAAATGATGCTGCCCATTAAAGAAATTGTTAAGTAACAATTATTAATTTTTGTGGATTTCACTTGTAAAATGGAACTCTATCTCCGGGTTATTATTCCTCTCCGTATTCAGGAACCATTCACTATTTGCCAGGTAAACCAGGTGGCCATCTTTGTCAACACCCGTATTAGCTTGTTTGAATCTTGTAAACTCTTCCAGTTTCCGGGGATCCTCACTCGTTAGCCAGCAGGCTTTATAAAACGGGAGTGTATTAAACTGGACTGAAGCGCCATACTCCTGCAACAAACGATATTGGATAACTTCAAACTGGAGCTCGCCTACACAACCAATTATTTTTTTATTTCCGCCATGCTGGGTAAATAACTGGGCAACGCCTTCATCGGTTAGCTGCAACAATCCTTTTTCCAGTTGTTTTGTTTTCATCGGGTCCTTGTTTACAACCTCTTTGAAAATTTCAGGTGAAAAGGTTGGAATACCTGTAAAATAAAAATTTTCGCCTTCAGTAAGTGTATCACCAATTTTAAAATTGCCCGTATCAAACAAACCCACCACATCGCCCGGGTAGGCATCTTCGACAATACTTTTTTCCCGTGCCATAAATGAGTAAGGATTGCTGAAACGGACGTCTTTATCTAACCGAACATGATGATAATACTTATTCCTTTCAAACCTGCCACTGCATATACGCATAAATGCGATACGGTCGCGGTGCTTGGGATCAAGATTGGCATGGATCTTAAATACAAAACCGCTCAGCTTTTCTTCATCGGGACAAACAACTCTCGCTGATGTGGGACGGCATTGCGGCAACGGTGCAATACGAATAAATGTATCCAGCAGCTCCTTTACACCAAAATTGTTAATAGCGCTTCCAAAAAACACCGGTGCCACTTTTGCCTTGAGATAGTCATCCACATCCAGCACACCATGAACTCCATCTACCAGTTCTACATCTTCCCGGAGAGTAGCAGCATCCTTCTCTCCTATCTTCTCATCAACCATTTTATCGCGCAGATCATTTACTGCAAACAGGTCTTCGTCAGTACCTTTTGTATTGGCTGTAAACAATCGTAAACTTTTATCATGCAGATTATATACACCTTTAAATTCTTTTCCACTGTTGATCGGCCAGGTCATCGGGTGCAGGTGGATCGATAATTCTTTTTCTATTTCTTCCAGCAGGTCAAAACGATTCTTGCCATCACGATCCATCTTATTGATAAAAACGATAACGGGTGTGTCCCGCATGCGACACACTTCCATCAACTTGCGGGTCTGTTCCTCTACTCCGTTCACACTGTCAACTACAAGGATCACACTATCTACGGCTGTCAGTGTACGATACGTGTCTTCAGCAAAATCTTTGTGACCGGGGGTATCAAGAAGGTTGATGAGGATATTCTTGTATTCAAATGTCATTACCGACGTAGCAACAGAGATACCACGTTGTCTTTCGATCTCCATAAAATCGCTGGTCGCAAATTTTTTGATCTTGTTGCTCTTCACTGCTCCCGCCACCTGGATAGCGCCGCCAAATAGCAAGAGCTTCTCAGTCAGTGTTGTTTTACCCGCATCCGGGTGACTAATGATTGCAAATGTTCTGCGTTTATTGATTTCGTTCTGATATTTCATGATCTGGTTGCTGGTCGCTGGTTTCTGGATTCTGGTTACCTGTTTCCGGATACTGGTTACGCCTTTTTTTGAGGTCGCAAAGGTAAGCGAATCGTTTGAGGTTTGATGTTCGGGGTTTGAGGTTTGTCACTTTTAAGTCGCGACATATTCCAGGCTGAAGCATAACAAACTAAAAAAAATGCGATCATTTGAAACATTACTCAATCGTATTGCG
>JAICPX010000365.1 GCA_025929635.1 Chitinophagaceae bacterium | reverse complement strand
TAGTGTGTCTTCAATCAAATTTACTTATGACAGCAGGGATATGGAAGAAGGCTATCCTGGCAATCTTCATTCGGAAGTTGTTTATACACTCACAAAAGGTAATGAGTTAAAAATAGAATATAAGGCAACAACTGATAAGGCAACACCGGTAAACCTCACTAATCATTGTTATTTTAATTTATCTGCTGGAACGGATTCAACCATACTTGATCATGAGTTATATCTTAAGGCGGATAAATATACTCCGGTTAATGATAAGCTAATACCAACGGGAAAAATCGACGATGTGAAGGCCGGTCCGATGGATTTTACTACTGCAAAGAAGATCGGAAAAGATCTTGCACAGGTTTCAGGTGGCTATGATCATAACTGGGTATTGAGCAAGTCAGGTAATGGTCTTGAAATGATCGGTTCATTATATCATGCTCCAAGCGGAAGATTGATGGAGGTATATACAACAGAACCTGGCATTCAATTTTACAGTGGCAACTTCTTAGATGGCACATTAAGCAAGACAAGGGCAGGAGCTAAGTACATCAAACACGCGGGCCTTTGTTTAGAAACGCAGCATTTCCCTGATTCACCAAATCAACCCGCATTTCCCAATACGATTTTGAAACCAGGCGAGACCTACACGCAGACTTCAGTTTATAAGTTCTCTGTGAAATAGCGAATGCGAAAAACTAAATACATTTGAATGAGAAAGCTTTTTTTACTTTTTACCTTTGAATTTTTACTTTTTACCTCTTACGCACAAGTAAATAAAGCCCCGGCCTACCCGCTTGTTGTTCACGATCCCTATTTCAGTATCTGGAGTTTTAGTGATAAACTGAATGAAAGCACGACAAAACACTGGACAGGAAAAGATCATTCATTGATTGGAATGATCGGTGTAGATGGTACGACCTATAAATTTTTAGGTGAACCACCGCGGACATTAAAGCCGTTGATTGCAGACGCCGAGATGCAGCCATATACATGCCGGTTTACGGAGACAAAACCATTGGGTGATTGGGCGAGCACTGGTTTCGATGATTCAAAATGGCAAACAGGCAAGGGAATGTTTGGCACTTCAAATGCTGATCCGCAAACAATATGGACCAGCCGGGAAATATGGATCAGGCGGGAATTTGATCTGCAACCAGAAAAGATTAATGAACTGGTTTTGAAGACAAAATATGATGATAATGTTGAGATCTATCTGAATGGAGAAAAGATATTCAATGCCGGTTGCTGTTCTGGTAACAGGGAGATCATCTTGTCCAAATCAATAGAACAGAAATTACGAAAGGGTAGAAATGTGCTGGCAATGTATTGCGAGAATACCGGCGGTACCGCATACATTGATGCAGGATTATATGATCGTTTACCGCCTGAACCAATTCAACAGGCTACTCAAAAGAGTATTGTGATAACTGCGACGCAAACAAAATATGAGTTCAACTGTGGCCCGGTTGCCTTAGCTGTCGATTTTTTATCACCGTTATTGATGAATGATCTCGGTGTCTACTCCAGGCCTATTACCTATATTACCTTCGGTTTAAAGTCGAATGATGGAAGGGAACATAATGTTAAACTGTTTTTTGATGCTGCGGAGGAGATCGCAAAAAACAGACCTCCGCAAGAGGTAAAAACAGAGTTCTACAAGAAAGGCGGAATAGCATTTCAAAAATTCGGAACGGTTGAACAAGCGGTTTTAAAAAAGAAAGGTGATGATGTGAGGATTGATTGGGGTTATTCGTATCTCGCTATTCGGGATGGAAAAGAGGTGCGACTTTCATATAGCCCCAGATCAGATTTGGCTGGAAAGTACTGCAAGCTGGAAACTGACTATGGCAAAGTCACAACAATTGCCAGTGAGAAAACAATTTTGCTTGCATACGATGATCTTTATTCGATTCAATACTTTGGGCAAAACCTCCAGGCATGGTGGAAGAAGAATTTTTCATCTGCTGAAGAAATGATAGAAAAATCTTTGGATGAATTTAAGTCTATCGAAGAACGCTGTGACAAATTTGATAAACAGCTCTATGATGATGCATTAAGGGCTGGTGGTAAAACTTATGCTGATCTATGCGTGCTGGCCTATCGTCAATCACTCGCTGCACATAAATTAGTAAGAGGCCCGAATAATGAGATTTTATTCCCTCAAAAAGAAAATTTCAGCAATGGTTCTATTTGGACAGTGGATGTAACCTATCCTTCAGCGCCGCTTACATTGATCTATAATCCCGCATTACTAAAAGGAATGGTTGAGCCTTTGATGTATTACAGCGAAAGTGGTAAATGGACAAAGCCATTTCCCGCTCATGACCTGGGAACTTATCCATTGGCAAACGGACAAACCTATCCGGAAGATATGCCGGTTGAAGAAGCCGGTAATATGATCATCCTTACCGCAGCAATTTGTAAAGCAGAAAATAAATTCGATTTTGCAAAAAATCATTGGGATGTGTTAAGCAGGTGGGTTGAGTTTTTAGTAAATGATGGTTTTGACCCGGCTAATCAATTATGCACGGACGATTTTGCGGGTCATTTGGCACGTAATGTAAACTTATCAATGAAGGCTATTGTTGGTATTGCTGCCTATGCACAAATGGCAAAAGGATTGAATAAAAGAGGTGAAGCGGGTAAATACCATAATATCGCAACTGATTATGCAGCCCGCTGGATGCAAATGGCGGATGATGGCGATCATTATTCGCTCACGTTTGATAAGAAAGGAACATGGAGCCAGAAGTACAATTTGGTTTGGGATAAGCTGCTTGAATTGAATCTTTTTCCCGAATCTGTTTATAACAAAGAGATCAAATACTATCTCACAAAACAAAATGAATTCGGATTGCCATTGGATAGTCGCCGGACGTATACAAAAAATGATTGGATACTTTGGACTGCGACATTGGCAAAAGATCAAAAAGATTTTGAAGCATTGATAAGGCCGGTCTACAAATTCGCTACTGAAACCCCAACAAGAGTTCCATTAAGTGACTGGCACGAAACAACGGATGGCAAACAGGTCGGTTTTCAGGCAAGAAGCGTGGTGGGAGGTTATTTTATCAAAATGCTGGAATATAAATGGAAGAAATAACTATGAAAAAGATACTTTTCTTTTCTTCATTAATATTTTCAATCGTTGCGCATGGGCAATCCTATGTTCCGGAAAAGAGTAACAATAAAATAAAGATCAAGCCTGTCGTTCCGATCAGGGCGTATAGTTTTAATCTGAAAGATGTAAAGTTGCTGAATGGGCCGTTTCGCCATGCGATGGCAATGGACAGCGCTTACTTATTGCAACTAAAACCGGACAGGTTGTTGTATCGGTTTCATAAGCATGCAGGCTTGCCGGTAAAAGATTCAATTTATGGTGGGTGGGAAAAACTCGGGATCTCGGGCCATACGCTTGGTCATTATTTATCCGCATGTGCAATGATGTTTGCCAGTACAGGCAATAAAGAATTTAAGAACAGGGTTGATTATATCATTGATGAATTGCGCAAATGCCAGGTAGCGAGAAGAACAGGATATATCGGTGCTGTTCCTAATGAGGATACGGTTTTTGCACAGGTAAAACGTGGTGAGATACGTTCGGCTGGTTTTGATCTTAATGGTTCATGGGTTCCCTGGTATACCTTACATAAAGTGCTGGCCGGAGTACTGGATGCTTATTTGTATTGTGATAACAATACGGCTTTAACTATCGCAAAAGCTGCAGCCGATTGGACAGGATCGATTGTAAATGACCTGACTGAAGAACAAAGATTAAAAATGCTGAACTGCGAACATGGTGGCATGAATGAAGTGCTGGCAAATATTTATGCTATTACAGGCGATGAAAAGTATTTAGCCCTTTCAAGAAAATTTCATGATGAGTTTGTCCTGGGAAAACTTGCCCAGCGGATTGATCCAATGCCCGGCAAACATAGCAATACCAATGTGCCAAAAGCGATCGGTTGTTCACGCCGTTATGAGATCACGGGTGATGAAAGAGATAAAACAATTGCATCTTTTTTTTGGGAAACAATGGTAAAGCACCACACCTATGTGATCGGGGGGAACAGCAATTACGAATATTGCGGACCGCAGGACTCCTTAAGTGAAAGATTAAGTGATGCGACCTGCGAAACATGTAATACCTACAACATGCTCCGGCTGACAAGACATTTATTTTCTTGGCAGCCTTCGGGTGAATTGATGGATTATTATGAAAGAGCATTGTATAATCATATCCTTGCCTCCCAGAACCCTGAAACCGGAATGATGACCTATTTTGTTCCGTTGAGAATGGGAACAAAAAAACAGTTCAGCGATGAGTTCAATACGTTCACTTGTTGTGTGGGAAGCGGAATCGAGAATCATTCAAAGTATGCGGAACAGATATATAGCCACGGAGAGTACGGAGAATTGTTTGTAAACTTGTTTATTCCCTCGATACTGACCTGGAAAGAACAAGGGCTAATTCTAAAACAAGAAACAAATTTCCCTGAAGCAAATAACACCACGTTTACATACCTGGGAGATGCGCCAAAAACTTTTACCATGGTAATACGAAAACCTTTTTGGTCGACGGGCAAAGCAAGATTTTTTATGAATGGAAGAGAGAATATGAATATCAAATCCTACGATAATAATTTTGAATTTGATCGGATAGATGGTTATATCCCGGTAAGAGTGACAATGAAGAAGAATGACAAGCTCGAAATGAGATTTAACATGGGTCTTTACGCAGAAGCAATGCCCGACAATCCAAATCGAATTTCATTCAAATATGGACCGGTTGTTTTGGCAGGTCAGTTAGGAAAAGAAATGCCTGATCCTGTCTATGGCACTCCGGTTTTATTGACAGATAACAAAAATATCAATGATTGGCTAAAACTTGTTTCAAATTCACCGCTCACCTTTGAAATGAAGGGAGTTGGAAAGCCGTTTGATGTGAAGCTCATCCCATTTTATAAAATGTATGACCAGTA
>JAICPX010000402.1 GCA_025929635.1 Chitinophagaceae bacterium | reverse complement strand
TCAATGAGAAGCTAAGGAAGTTCACTGACCATTATTGGATTAGTGTGTTGGCAAGTCCCCTTCAGGGGATTTAGGGGCTTTGTGAAAACAAGTTGACCCTCTTCAGAAAACCTTTTTGTTTTTTGAATAAATATATGATCTTAAGACATAGCTCCATAATGTGTCGTGGGCATTACGAAAAAATAAACTGACGGAATCAGGTTGTTTAAATAATGAAGTAGGAGCATAAATGGTATCTATATCCAAACTATCTTTATAGTATAAATTGTTACTTGTGTCTGGTAAATTAGAATTTACAGACTGATTATTTGATTTCGAATTATTCCTACAAGAGTAGATTGACAATAAGAGGACTAAGCTTATTAAGATTTTTATCATGATCGTTTTATCTCTGCTGCGCCCTTCTCTTCAACTCCTCCTCCGCATATCCAAACACTCTTTTCATCAAATCCGTTTTACGGAACTCATATTTTGTTCTTATCTGTTCTTCTTCATTAGCAACAATACTAAACATGCCATCAATTGCGCGGGCCGCGATAAAATCTGTAAGACTTGTTTCAAGCGGTTTATTAATAAAAGGAATTTTGTTGTAAACATCGGTGATCTGTTTCCAATCCCTGTTGGCTCCTTCCACATTTATTGCGCTGTCAACGATCGGACGAAAAGCAACCATTAATTGGGGCGACATATTTGTTTTGAAATATTCTGTGGCGGCATGCGTATTATCAGTAATTAAAATACTTGCTGCATCACGAATACTCATGTCTCTAAGTGATTGAAGAAATATTGGTTTTGCGGCCCTTACCGCAGATGAAGTTGCCCTGGTAAATTTCCCCGTTACCTGGTCAACCAATCTATCAAGACCAACATCACGAAGTGTTTTTTCAATTTTTTCAGCTTCACCGGGAAAAACAAATCTTACCAATGGATTTCCCTCTGGATACTGGAACGCATCAAAGCTCCTGAATAGACCTTGTGATAATGCGTCTTTTAATCCCATAGCCATTTCATATTCCGATGGTGCAAGAATTGACGCAACCTTTTTCAGTGTGTCACACGATGCAAGAACAATTACAAAACTGTAGGCGACAATTAATATCCTTTTCATGTGTATATTTTTGGTTTTCATTTGGGGGAACGATTATCTTTAATGAAGTTAAATTAATTATGAAGGTCTTTAATCTCATCTTTTGTTTACTTTTTGTTATTTCAGCCGCTCTTCAATACAACGACCCTGATCCTTACATCTGGATACCGATCTATATGTATGGTGCCGTGCTTTGCTGGCTTGCCTTCAGAAACAAATTCTATCCCAAAGCTTACTTCATCGGTATCATTGTTTATGTCGTTTACGCAATTGGTTTGTTCTTTTGGAAAAACGGTGTTCTTGATTGGATGACCAAACATAATGCCGAAGACATTGCAGCCACTATGAAGGCGGAAAAACCCTGGATCGAAGAAACAAGGGAGTTTTTTGGCTTGCTATTGTTGATCGTTGCATTGATGATCAATTATTTCTATGCAAGGAAACGAAAAATTGTCCCATAAAATATTCTGCGTTGTTGGGGAATTTTTCTTGTAGAGACAAGGCATGCCTTGCCTCTACGATAATCATACACAATCTTAAGGGTAAAAAACCCGGTTTATACCGCTTTCAATTTTGTTTTAGTTTTTCTTCAGGGCTAAATTGTTCTGACTGTAATTAAATTGAATTGATTGTAAGAATATCTGCGTGGATTCTTTTGCATCTTTCGGTTTACTTACAATATATATGGTATGAAACCTTCCATCGGTCACAGCTTCTATTGAAATGTTTGCCATACCAAATCCAATTGCACCCGGTTTTAATTTTTCTTTTGGAGGCAAAATGCTTCCTGTGCCAATTAATTTACCGGCTGCATCATCAAGCCTCAATTCAAAATCAAATCCATAAGCAGGAGCTAGTTGCCAGCCGGCAGTAATCACTGCAGAACCAATTCCACTCAAATCAATATTATCTAGTGTAAACCATCCTTCCGCTGCCGGTGCGATCATATAGTTCTGTCCATTAAAGTTTATGGTTGTGTATCCTTTCACTTTTTCTTTTCCGCTAAAGAGAACTTTATTGTTCCGTAACAAAGTTGTCGTTCTACCGGTAAGTGACTTAATATTCGTCCCACCCATATCAGTATAACTTGCGGAAAGACTCAACACACCATTGTCTTTTGCCGGTTTACCAAGAGAAGCTTGTAGGGACCCGGTTTGCGGTAAAGATTTCTTCACTGTTTTATTATCTGTAAGACTCATGATCCAGTTTACTATTTGGTCAACATCACTGCGTGGTAATGAAGGATGGGCAGCCATGGGAACTTCACCCCATACACCACCACCGCCTTTGATAATTTTTTCAGCGAGATAAGTTCTTGCATTTGGATCGTCCTGGTATTTTTTTGCAACGTCTATGTAAGCAGGGCCTATATTTTTTTCCGCTTCTTTATGACAGGTTTTACAATCCAGCGATTGAACAAGACTCTTTCCGCTGATACCGGCTTCTCCCTGCTGATGTCCTTGCGGTATTGCAGCCAGGTCTGTTCCTTCAATATAATCCGCCGATATAAAATAATTAGAAGATAGAATGGCCGAATCCTCTTTGTCGGTTGCAGTTACGGAATAAACAACCGGTTTACCCGGGAAATAAAAAGTCTTATTTCCCGTGATGTTGATACTTACGTCGGGAGTTGTGTTGCCGGCATATACTTGTACGGTTTCACTTTTCGCAGACGCTCCCTTATCATCTTTTATTTCAACACTGATCCCAAAATCACCAACTTTATTATAGGTATATTCAAGCTGCGGCTCTGAAGTTTCTTTTACAGTTCCATCACCCATTGTCCAGGTATAGGTCATTTTATCTTTTTCTGGTTCAACCGCATCAACCGAGACCTTTACCTGGAAAGGTAAAGCGCCGGCTATCTTATCGACTGACACTTTAGCAATCTTAGGAGCACGATTACCGGCGATGAAATCTACTCTTGATAGTCCTGCATCGGGATTTTTTTGGAACCAGCCTGTACCGTATTCGAGAATATATATCTTACCATCAGGTCCCATTTCCATATCAATCGCATTGGCGAGTCTTGTATTTTCCATAAATGGCTCCATCTTATCATAATCACCATTTGGCAACATGGTCACAGCTTTTATCCATCCTCTTATCCAATCATAGATAAACAATTTACCGTTATAATAATCCGGCATTCTTGTTTCTTTCGGGTACATGTCAGGATAATAGACAGGGCCTGCCATTGCATTTCTTCCCCCGGTTGCAGTTTGTGGAAAGTATTTTGTGTACCCATAAGGATACCAAATGAAAGCCGCTTGAGCCGGTGGTAATATTTTTAGACCGGTGTTGTTTCTTGAATTGTTGACTGGATTGTTCGGATCAAATTTTTGTCCCGTGGTACCGGTTGCATAATCGTATTCAAAATAAGCTTTGTTATCACCAATAAAAAAGGGCCAGCCAAAATTCCCAGCCTTGCGTGCCTGGTTCACTTCATCATAACCACGAGGTCCGCGTGTTTGAAAACTATCCTTATCTGAATCAGGTCCTACTTCACCCCAATATAAATAACCATTCTTCTGATCAACGGAGATCCGGTATGGATTACGGTTACCTTGTACATAGATCTCCGGTCGCGTACCTTCTGTGCCCTTAGGGTATAAATTCCCCTCCGGAATTTCATAAGTACCATCTTCGAGAACTTTTATTCTTAAAATTTTTCCTCTCAGGTCATTTGCATTGCCCGATGATCTTCGTGCATCATATTGTTCATGGCCGGGCCGGTCATCAAGCGGCGCAAAGCCACGGTTAACATATGTGCCTTTTGGTTCATCAAATGGTGTAGAATTATCACCCGTTGACAAAAACAATATTCTATTGGCACCAAAAGCGATCGAGCCACCGGTATGACAACATATTTCACGCTGCGAATAAAACTGCAGGATGATCTTTTCAGTTGAATTAATGAGAGAATCATTTTTAAATTCAAACCTTGATAACCGGTTCACCGAAGTATCTGCGGGGCTGTAAAAAACATACACAAAATTGTTTTTGCTGAAATCAGGATCTTTTGCAATGCCCATCAACCCTTCTTCAGCATTGACATCCTTTGCAATCTTTGTTTTCCAGTAAACATCAAGAAAACCTGCCTGTTTAACTTTTTTTGTATCGTTTTTATAAAGAAGGATCTCACCTCTGCGCTGCACCACGATAATATCAAAGTTTGGCAGGATGGTCATTTCAGTTGGTTCGAAAAACTCTCCCTGCACCAAATTGGTTTTTACAAAGCGGTCTTCATCCGGTGGCATTTGCGTTCTTGCTTTGCCGTAATCCTGTTATTTGTTGTAACTTATTTCATATTGTATAACACCATGAATGTGCTGCTGGTATTGAGAATCTCTGTTTGATTCTTTAGTGTGGCAATAATAT
>JAICPX010000607.1 GCA_025929635.1 Chitinophagaceae bacterium | reverse complement strand
GGTTCATTCGGAAGTCTTACCTCGACAGGCATAGTAGATGTTCGCGGGCTGATCTTCTTCAACATTTCGTCGGCCGCGTCAAGTATCCAAAGGTCGTGATCACCTGAAGCGCAGGCTAACCAGGGATCGATAACAAAAGCTGAATCGATATTAAAACTGGTGTTTATCTCAAGTGAGGGACTTAGATATGCAATGGTTCTATCAGCTCTGAAAAATGCAAACAACCGGCTGCCATCCCGTGGATCGAACAACGTGGGCGCTAGTCCTTTGTTGTAGATGGAAAGGAGCTTTCCGTTTATGTCAAATTTTTGGATATCGTTGTTGGTCGTCATCAAATAGATCTCGCCAACCCTATCCACATACGCAGAAGTGATTTCACCCTTGATCGGCATCGATACGATCTTCTTTTGCGCATAGCTATCTGAAAAATATAAAAAGTAAAAGAAAACTATTAGTGAACCTCCGCAAGAATACTTGTTCATATCTTCCTTCTATAGACTTTCATTAGCAACTATTTTTTTTACCCTGCCTGCCGGCAGGCACAGAGTCACAGAGAACACAGAGGTTCCACAGAGATGACTACCCGAAAAATTCTCTGTGTAACCTTTGTGTACTCAGTGCCTCGGTGGTCAACATCTGTGACAAATGTTCATCAGGTTACAAGCCTTTATTAGCAACTACTCACCATTATTTTTGCGATGCGCACCTGTGTTATCATTCAGCATTGAATTCTTTTAATGTAACATCTTTTCCATCGTATTCAGCATAAGTGTTGAACCGGACCCATTCTCCAAGGTTAATGTAACGACTATTGTCACCGATCTTCAACTCAAGCGGCAGGTGTCGGTGACCAAAAACATAAAAGTCGTAGTGTTTTCGCTGTTCAATTTCGGTGCAATACTTCCACAGAAATTCTCCCTCTTGCCCTTGAAATTTTTCCTCCATTTGCTGATTGCTAATGCGACTTTTCCTGGACCACATAGTTGCAATCCATATACCAAAATTGGGGTGCAGTCGCGCAAAAAGCCATTGACAAATCCGGCTGTCGAAAAACTTCTTCAGGAATTTGTAAGTGCGGTCGCCAGGGCCCAGACCATCCCCGTGTCCTATCAGCAGGGTTTGATTTCCTACCTTGAGTGTTTCGGGTTTTCTGTATACCGGAATACCAAAGTTACGGGGGAAGTAGTCGAACATCCACATGTCATGATTACCGGTAAAAAATACCACCGGAATTCCTGCGTCGGTTAACTCTGCCAGCTTTCCTTGAAACCGTATAAATCCTTTAGGGATTGTGTATTTGTATTCGAACCAGAAATCAAAGATGTCGCCTAACAAATAAATTGTATGCGCTTCATGTTTGATCGTATCCAACCATCTCACGATACGCCGCTCGCGTTCGAGGCTTGATTGATAATCAGGTACGCCCAGATGGAAATCGGAAGCAAAGAAAATCTTCTTGCCGTTTAGGTCAGATAGAGGTTTCAGCATAAATAAAAAACTCAGATGCTGTGAAGCACCTGAGTTCAAAAGTAAGATTTATAATGAAATATTAATTAAGCAGTCTCGGAAGGCTTTTCTCCGTCCAATGTCGGTGTTGGATCAACACCCGGCTGTTCATTTTCAAGCTGCTTCTTTTCGTATTTGCCCAAGCCATTGGTAAACTGTTGATATGTCGTCAGTTTTTCGAACGGCCTTTTGCCTATTAACCTCTCAAGGTCTGCCTGGAACAGTATTTCTTTCTCAAGCAATTCTTTAGCGATCGTATCAAGATGCTGCCGATGTTGTGTCAACAGACTCTTTGTTCTTTCGTATGACTGATCGATAATGCTTTTCACTTCTTTGTCTATTCGTTCGGCCATAGCTTCAGAATATGGCTTCTGGAATGAATATTCGGATTGCTTAGAGTCATAGAATGACATATTTCCAATTTCCTTATTCATACCATATATGGTAACCATGCTGTACGCCATTTTTGTAATGCGTTCCAAATCGCTTATGGCACCCGTGGAAACTTTTCCGAATACAAGTTCTTCTGCTGCACGACCACCAAAGGCCATACACATTTCATCAAGCATCTGCTCTGTTTGGTAAAGAAACTGCTCCCTCGGTAAGTATTGTGCATATCCCAATGCAGCCACACCGCGCGGCACGATGCTTACTTTTACCAGCGGATCGGCGTGCTCGAGGAACCAGCCTGCTACTGCGTGACCGGCTTCGTGAAAAGCGACGATCTTTTTCTCCTCCGGAAGGATGATCTTATTTTTCTTTTCAAGACCTCCGATGACGCGGTCGATAGCATCCTGAAAGTCTTGCATGTCGACTGCTTTCTTATCTCTGCGCGCTGCGATCAGTGCGGCTT
>JAICPX010000665.1 GCA_025929635.1 Chitinophagaceae bacterium | reverse complement strand
TGTCTTCGTATCTCCGTGGTTCAATTCAAAAGCTCAAAGGATCGATATCAATCTGAACAATGATTGGCAAACATCATTAGCAGGTACAAATCAATGGAGGAAAGTAAACGTTCCTCATAACTGGGATGACTATTACGGTTATCGAAGATTATTACACGGCAACCTGCATGGTGATGCGGTTTACAAAAAAACTTTTACCATAAAACAAAATAAGACCGGTAAGCGGTTCTTTTTATTCTTTGAAGGAGTTGGCAGTTATGCAACAGTAATGCTGAATAATAAAAATGTAGGCTCACATGCCGGCGGGCGTACAACATTTACATTAGATGTTACCGATGCAATTAAAAGCGACGGCACTCAAAATCAGTTGGAAGTAAAAGCATCACATCCGCCAAATATCAAAGATCTTCCCTGGGTTTGCGGTGGCTGTAGTGAAGAAAGAGGTTTTTCGGAAGGTTCACAACCCCTGGGAATATTCAGGCCTGTCCATTTAGTAATTACAAGTGATGTTCGTATCGAACCTTTCGGCATTCATGCCTATGCAGATATAAAAAATAATAAAGCAGATCTTTTTATTGACGCAAAAATCAAAAACTACTCTTCTAAAAGAAGACATGTTGAGATCATTCAGGAATTAAAAAATAAGGCAGGGCATGTACTGGGGATCTCAGCTACCAATCAACCAATCGAGGCTGGATCCTATATCGAGGTCTCTCAACCCATAAACGAACTCTTACCGATATTATGGTCTATTGAAAACCCTTATCTGTATGAAATAGTATCAACCATTATGGAAGGTGAAAAGGTAGTTGACAGGATCAAAACAGATTTTGGTTTTCGTACTATCAATTGGAAAACTCCATCAAATCAATTCTTGTTAAATGGTAAGCCGGTTTTCATCAATGGTGTAGCAGAGTATGAACATTTGCTCGGTCAATCTCACGCGTTCAGCAAGGAACAGGTCAAGGCAAGAATGAAATGGGTAAAAGCTGCGGGCTTCAATGCGTTTCGTGACGGGCACCAGCCGCACAATTTGCTGTATGGCAAACTGTGCAATGAGAAAGGAATACTGTGGTGGACCCAGCTATCCGCACATGTCTGGTATGACACAAAAGAGTTCAGGGAAAATTTCAAACAATTATTGACAGAATGGGTGATTGAAAGAAGGAATGATCCTTCCGTTGTATTATGGGGATTGCAAAATGAAAGCAAACTGCCGGAGGATTTTGCAATAGAATGCACTGAGCTGATTCGTTTATTGGATCCAACCACTTCATCACAACGATTAGTAACGACATGTAATGGCGGCAGCGGTACCGATTGGGATGTACCACAGAATTGGACAGGTACCTATGGCGGTGATCCAAAAACATATGCTGACGATTTAAAGAAGCAGGTATTGGTCGGGGAATATGGAGCCTGGCGTACACTTGATCTTCATACTGAAGGGGGGTTTGTACAAAACGGTCCATTCAGTGAAGACCGCATGACACAATTGATGGAACAAAAAGTTCGGTTAGCTGAATCAGTAAAAGATAGTGTTGCCGGTCACATTTTCTGGTTACTCACTTCACATGATAATCCGGGTCGTGTGCAGGGTGGTGAAGGTTTACGTGAACTGGATCGGATCGGCCCTGTTAATTACAAGGGTTTACTTACGCCATGGGAAGAACCTACTGATGCATTTTATATGTTTCGCAGCAACTATGC
>JAICPX010000222.1 GCA_025929635.1 Chitinophagaceae bacterium | reverse complement strand
AGATCATGGGATTATTATAAATGTCATTCTCATCAAAAGCTGGATAATAATTTGTGATGGCCGTTTGATATTTTGTTAATGCCTCCTTCATTTTGTTTTCAGTCACCAGGAGGTCACCCCACGCCTGGTGGGTTTGCCCTTTTACTACCGATTTTTTTGTGCTGGTATCTGTCGCGGATGCCAGTTGCAAATAAAAAAGCGAAGAATCATTTTTGTGGATATTCATATAGGCAGTGGCGATATCATTGTACAGTCTTGCTTTTCGGTTATCTGTATAATTTACTCTCCGGAAATATTCCAATGCCTTATTAATAGCACCAAGCCTGAGATTAATAACACCGGTATTATGCAGAACTATGTCCCGATGTATATTTAGCGGCAAAATTTCCTGGTAAATCCGGTTGGCTTCATCAAACTCTTCAAGCCTGGTGAGAATGGAAGCCAGGTTGATCTTGTAATTAACAACGAGCTGGTTATAGTAAGGATTTGATCTTGGAATGACTGATAACGATTTTTCAGTATAATTCTTTGCCTGCCGGTAATTTCCTGTTTCATAGTAAAGGGCTCCGAGTGTATTATATAGTCTTTCGGTTCCCTGTAGTGCAATGGAATAAGACCGGGCAATACTTTCTGCCTTTTTATATATGATCAAAGAAGAATCGAATAAATTCTCATTATAAAGAATGATACCAGCGTAGAGATACGGTTTAAACAGAAACGAATCGGCTAAAAAGGGCAGCTTCGATTTTAATTCAATGGCGGTTAGATAATGTTTTTTTGCTGCCGGTAAATTGTCAAAATAGTGCTCGAGTACACCAATCTTAAAATTGACAAAAAAGGAAAGTGAATCGAATGGCGGATCAGTTTTGTCTAAAGCAGCTTTTAAATTCCTGAATACTGTTAAAGCGTCTTTGTTTAATTGTTCTTCTTTTTGCTCTGTGTAATCATTCCTGTTAACGATCTCTTCTCCTTCATGGTACAAACGGTCGGCCTTGCTATACAATGCTAAAAGCTGTTGCCGGTTATTCGTTTGCGTAGAAGTTTGTGATACCCCGATGATGAGTACTGTACAAAGAATTGAGAGGGTCAAAAAACGAAATAAATGCAAGCTCCAGGTTTGATCGTCAAATTTATATGGTTGGAAGGAAAATATTACTGACCTATAATAATTACACAGGGAGGTCTGGGTTTTGCAAGTGCTGACACAGATGCGGTGCGGGATGTTGAACCATTTCCAAAATTGGTGTTGTTCATGCCAAGAAACACTCCCTGCTGCTGGCGTTCGTTTAATGTCTGGAGGAGATCGGGAGCTACATCTGCCATGGTGTTATAATAGTAAAGCTTTACCCTTATCTTATTCTTAGCCTTACCGCTTTGATCGTTCAGCTTATATTCTATATCAAATTCTCTCCTGGCATCATTTTGAGGAGTGGTGCCAAAAATGCCGTTTCGAACTGTTTGCGCTAAATTGATCTGGCCATTGGTTGTTTTTACAGAGCATCCGCCCGAATTAGCAGTGCCGCCATCATCAAATGAAGATCCTGACAGCGGCAGGCTATTGGCAGGATCACCATTATAGATCGGGAATGCAATGGTATCATGTTGGGAAAGTCGATAAAATTGATCAGGGAACTGAATACCTGAAATTAATATCATTGTTGACGAGGTATCTCCATTTGGTGCGGTATGGATGACCTTGTATTTCAGACCTGTATAGATATTATTATCGTCCCCCTTGATTCTTATTGCCCCGGTATTCTCATCCAGGTCTATACCGTCATCAGGAAAGGCCGAATAAGTTCCAGGCTGACTTTTCATTGGGTAAATAAAATATTCCTGTGATTTTATATAAAAAACTGTGCTACCATAGGTTATTGCGGATGACTGATCATCAACCGGGTCTTTGTCACAAGAAAGTATTGCAAGAGAAGAAAATATTATCAATACAAACGAAGCGAGCGGGCCTCTCATACCAATGTTTTTTAATGATTAAATTCTGAACGCAAAAATTGTAACCGCCGATCTAAAAGAAAACACAATTTTTATAAAGGACTAAAAAGTTAAGGTCATAAAACCTGATTTTGGTCACTCCAGTATGATTTTTTGATCACTGGTAAATAAAAAAGTCCGTCAATGTTGACGGACGTAAAGGAATAAAAGTTGATCGTATCTTATTTCACGGGCGGCTGAAAGCTTGAAATAACAACCGGGAAATGTCGCGACGTAGCGTTATTCTTCCTTAGTTGTTCGTCGAGGCTTTCGGCCACGGCACGCAAATGTCTTCCGTCGCTTTCATCATAATCATTCATAGCAAGTGCATCCGCTTCGCGCATTGCGGAGGCAGGGTCATCAAGATATAAATAGATCTTGGCAAGATTGTAATAGCTGGCATAACGTAGCTTTTTCGCTTCCTTATCAGAACCCGTATAAATCTTCTTTACTTTTTCATAATAGGCGATCACGGGCTTCATTTTCTCTTTCACTTTATCAAGCGCCTGGTCAGGACTCATTAAAACAATAGCGCCTTTAAAATTATTCCATGCTTTCTGATGTTCAGAATATTCAGGATGCCTTCTGTTGTTCAAAACCCAAAAGATGTCGTTTACTTTCTGTATTGCATATCCATAATTTGAATTCAAATAACTGTTCAGATTACTGATCGCACTGCTTACTAATTGTTTTGAAAGATTTGATTTGATATCAAGGATCTTATTATTGAAATTATTGGCAGCATCCACAGGATTTGAATATTCGTTGGTCTTATATGTTCTTTTGTTTCCCCTTTCATACAAAATATGATTGCTGATGACGGTATTGCCTTTATAGTCGTACACCGTAGCCCTTGCACTGAATGAATAGGTCATCTCGGTTGCGAAATACGATTTCTTCACTTCTACATTTTGTTTATCCTTTGTTACCTGGACCCTTTCTATTGTCTCTGTTTTTTCAACAACAATGTCATCCAGCATGGCGATAATGGTGATATGACCGGTGCCGGTAACTTTTTTCAAGCCTTCAATACTGATCAGGTTCTCAAGGTTAGCTGCCGAATAGCCTAACCCCAATGAAGGTGCTGCTTCGATGCGAACATTATAGGTTTTGTATTCCGCTGGCAATGGGTCATCGGGAAAATCACGAAAAGAAGCCGTGAAATTAAAGCGGTCAAGATCGACCCGTTGCGCAAAAATTGAAATGAAACCAAGGCTCGTAAAGAGGACAAGTATAAGTTTTTTCATGAAAATCGGATTTTGGCTTACAAATTGTTGTAACAGGTAATTAACGTTTTAAAGACTTGAAAATTGCCTTTGACACCAGCCAAAATCTATCCCTTAAAAAACTCCAAGGTAGCCGTTTAACCAGCTTGATTTCAATTTTTTACTTGAGTTAGCAATTAAATAATTGACCGATTGAATGATCGGTCAGGTGATATTTCGACCCCTCTGAATAGTAGCAAGCCAATCCGTTCTCCATTAACCTTATCCTTATTTATCCAATGGAAAACCGTAAGTACTAAACAATTTAAATTTTACGGTATGAGAACATTTTACTTTAATCCCAGGCCAGTCATCATTTTATTATTCACCATTGTTCAATTATCAGCGGGAGCCACGCAGTATCCTATCAATGTTAACTTTAGCGGTTTGCAGGAGACACCAGCCAATAATTCAACTGCGACCGGGACATTCGTGGGAACTTACAATGATGTAACTGATAGTCTGATTTACACAATTACTTTCAGCGGTTTAGGGACAAATGTAACGGCAGCCCACTTTCATGGTTACGTGCCTCCAGGTATTGCAGGCCCGGTCATCTTTTTTCCTGTTAACCCTTCGTTTCCTACCGGAGTGATGAGCGGAACTTTTGTTGATTCAGTGAAATTAACCCAGGGACAGGAGGATAGTTTAAAGATGGGTCTTATTTATTTCAATATTCACACGTCAGGTTTCCCCGGTGGAGAAATCAGGGCTCAACTTTTTTTGCAGGATGCTTCATTTGTTGTCCCTGATATTAGCTGTCCTGCCGATGTAACTGCTAACACAGATCCGGGTGTTTGCACTGCTAACGTAACGTTTGCGGCGACCACTACCGTTGCAGGAACACCCGCATCAGTTATATATTACCGGATCGGGAACACCGCTGTCACATCTCCCCGGGTATTTCCATTAGGTACAACGACAGTAATTGCCACTGCACTCAACGGCGCTGGCTTTGATTCCTGTTCATTTAAGGTCATCGTGCAAGACGTACAGCCGCCGGTAATTACATGTCCCGCTAATATTACATTGCCAAATGAACCGGGTCAATGCGGAGCAGTAGCAACTTTTTCAGCTACAGCAACAGATAATTGCGGATCCCCAACTGTAACAGTTCAACCTGCCTCAGGAACCTTTTTCCAGGTCGGTACTACCACAGTTACGGCAACTGCTACTGATGCAAATGGCAATACAGCCACTTGTTCGTTCACTGTTACTGTAAATGATGTAGAGCCGCCTGTGATAAATAACCTTTTGGTTAGACCTCCGGTATTATGGCCGCCCAATCATAAAATGAAAAACATAAATGTGGACTATACCAGCACTGATAATTGTCCTGGTCCAGTTACATGCAGTATAACAGTTTCAAGTGACGAACCTCAAAGCGGGACAGGCAATGGCGATCAGTCTCCGGATTGGGAAATACTCAATGATCATCATATAAAACTTCGGGCTGAGCGTGATGGTAACGGCGATGGAAGAATTTATTCTGTAAGAATCACCTGCACAGATGCACAGGGAAATACAGCCTCGGGAACCAGGAATGTATTGGTGCCTAAGAATATGTCTTCAAAAGATATCAGGCTTCTTGTATTCCAGAACTGGACGCAGGGTAATGGACACGGACATGGACATCGGGTAGATGAAGAATCTGCTTCCGGTCAAAATATCATAACACTCAATGAGCAGGATCCCGAAAACAGCACTTTCGTTCGGGTATATCCAAATCCAAGTTCAGGCGCTTTCACAATAAATATCGAATCATTCAATAACAAACAACATGTTTCACTAAGGATCATTGATATTGCCGGAAGGGTTGTGGAGGTAAGAAGTAACCTCGCGGGAAGCCAGACATTAAAGATAGGCAACAACCTGAAAGCCGGTTTATATGTTGCTGAAATAAGGCAGGGCAATGAATCAAAAACAATCAAACTTTTGAAGCAGTAATTTTTCAGTTGGTATTGTCCGAAGGTCGAATGACTTCTTTCGAGACTCCTTCGGAGGGTTAATTGAACAAAAGCAGTGATCGATTGATCGCTGCTTTTTGTTATGTACTTAGCTTTTGTACGGCTATCAACTTCGGTTGCTTGCAATTTGCTGCTTTGCCACGCAAATGTTCGCTTCACGTCCTGTAAATTCTATTCAACAATTCATCTAAATTTGGATCAATCATTCTATAATGAAGTTCCTGGCACTCATTCTCTCACTTTCATTTTGCCTCGCAAACAATACAAGTAGCTACTTGCTAAAGAAAAACAATATGCTTAAACTTTTTAAAAGAACAGACCCGATTGAAAAATTCTGGACGTGGTTCAAAGAAAATGAAAAGCGGTTTAGAAATTTTGAACAGGATCCGGATAAATATTTAAACGAAATGTTGGTACATGGTAAGAAAATTGCTGAAGGTCTTGCGATCGAACTGGAACCGCCGGCAAATGGCATAATAAATATGACTGTTTCTGCGGATGGTAACAGGGATTTATTTGAAACTGTCGTAAACATTGTCGACAAAGCACCCAATATTGAAGGGTGGAATTTTATTGCATTCAGGCAGAGGATACCGGCAGATAAAATAAAAACAATGCAATTAAAAGTAAAAGGCCGAGAGCTCGATCCGCAACACATGAAGTTTTTTCCCATGATCGATAATGATACGTTAGACATAATCATTTATGTCAACGGAGTTACTGAAGATAATTATAACGACATTGCTTATGCCGGGCTCCTTTTACTTGACAATATTCTCGGTGAATATGATTGTGTAATGAAAGTACGTAGTTATGATTTTCACAATATGCCTGTCAAAAAAGAAGAACTAGCTGATTTATTGCCGCTCCTCGAGATCACAGCTTATGTTGATAAGTTCCATTCCGGGAAATAGCAGGGCATCGTTAAATAATACAGGGTCTTCGAAAACGAAGACCCTGTTCAGATTCCAAGGACAAACAAACTTTTATTGTATCACAATCTTATTGGTAACATTAATATTATTATTCAGACCACTTACTCTTAACAAGTAACTGCCTCCGGCGACTGATCTTGGTATTCGTACTTCTTCGACCTGCATGGTGTTATTAACATTCACTTCTTTTGACTGGATCAGCTTGCCGGAAATGTCTATCAGGTCCACGCTGTATCTTCCGGCCGGTTGATCAGCAAACGAAACTTTTACCAGCCTGTTTGTTACGGGATTTGGGAACACGGCAATTCCGTTGCCTGCAATCACATCCTGCGGAGATTTTCTTGCTGGCTCTTCTGTAGCAGGCTGTTTTGGTTGCTGAACGATATCGTCATTCTTCCTGTCTTTTTTCTTCTTTGCAAAAGCTAATCTATCATTCGCAAGATCAGACGCATTGAATACAGTTTCCGTAGTGGATACTTTTTCAGCCTGTAATGTTGTAAGGTCAAACCTGAAATACCCGATTAAAGATTCAGAACTTGCTACAATCACTTTACTGCCCTCTTCCACCATTGCCCCATTGGTCGAAAAACCGTTGGGTAACCCCTTAATACTACCAAGATAAGTGGCTACTTTACTACTGATAGCGACTTTAAAAACATTCCTGTTAGCGGTTATTACATACAGGTTACCCGAAGCATCGGCGATCATATCGCCACCGTATCCTTTACGACTGTGAATTGAATTCGTACCATTGGCAGCGTCATCAGTCAATGCACCAAGGTCCGTGATCACCGGGTTCTTGTCCGTTGTAAAGCGGATCAGATGATTGCCATCGTTGGTAAGTGCGTATCCATTTCCGTCTGATGCGATCACCATACGGCATATTTGGTTGGCACCATCACCCATTCCTTTAACAACTCCAAAAGGCTCATTTTCGAAATAATAGATCTTATTTGACTTAAGATCGATATACCGGAGCTGGTTAATACCCATCGGCGTATAATAAAGCCGCTCATGCTTTCTATCATAGGCCATCGCTGCGGAGTTCGTTGCAAATGGTTTGTCGTATTGATTTACAGACGACTTTATGATTACGGTTCTTACCCGCACATTGCTTCCGTTTACAGTGGCCAATTCATCGTCAAGATTTACAATTTTTTTCTCTGCGAGTTTTTTCTCAACAAGTTTTTTCTCGGCAACCTGT
>JAICPX010000480.1 GCA_025929635.1 Chitinophagaceae bacterium | reverse complement strand
TTAATAGTTTGCAGTCATGGACTGAATTAAATATTGCAGGAGTAAAAGAATTCTCGGGAACTGCAGAGTATAAGACAACTTTTAAAAAGCCAAATGGCAATGCTACTGCCTGGCTTCTTAACCTCGGTGAAGCAAAGGAATCAGCTACTGTTATCATAAACGGCAAAAAGATCGCAACGGTGATAGGCCCTAATTATAGTATTGAGTTTCCTGCTTCAGCCTTAAAAGATGAGAATATCCTGCAGGTTATCGTTACCAATGGAATGGCAAACCGCATTATTGATTTAGATAAACGTGGAGTTGAATGGAAAAAATTTTACAATATAAATATGTCGGCACGCCTGCCTGAGAATCGTGGTGCTGATGGGTTATTTACTTCAGCCAAATGGCAACCCAGGCCTTCAGGCCTTTTGGGACCTGTTACAATAACTCCGTTGAAATTCGAGTAATGAGTGATGAGTAATCAGTGATGCACAAAATCTCTAAATATATTATCCTATCTATTGTGTTGCTGAATTTCCTTCAGGGACCGGCACAAAAGAATATTGCCCCCAAACCTCTTTATGATGATCCTGTTTATCATGGCGCTGCTGACCCGGTAATCATTTATAATAATCAAAAAGGGAAATGGTGGATGTTGTACACTAATCGTCGTGCTTCTATTAACGACTCAACGGTAAAGTGGGTACATGGAACCCGAATTGGCATTGCAGAAAGTACTGATGGCAGCAACTGGGAATATGTCGACACCTGTAATATTAATTACCGTCCCGATGCAGGATATACGCATTGGGCACCGGATGTTATTGACGAGAAGGGAGTTTTTCATATGTACCTTACTTATGTACCAGGGATATTTACTGATTGGAACCATCCGAGAGTGATTATACATTTGACCAGTAACGATCTGAAGAATTGGAACTATGAAAGCACATTGAAACTGGTAAATGAAAAAGTGATAGATGCATCCGTGTTTAAAATAAATGATACGCTTTTCAGGATGTGGTATAACAATGAAAGAGATGAAAAGAGTATCTATTATGCCGACAGCAGGGACCTTTATCAGTGGGAAGACAAAGGAAAAGCAATTGCAACCAGGGGTGAGGGACCAGGTGTTTTTTTCTGGCAGCAGCAATATTTTATGATCGTGGATGCATGGAAAGGAATGGAAATTTTTTCCAGCATTGATTTGTTGAACTGGAGAAAGCAATCCGCCAGAATTTTAGAAGATCCGGGTAAAGGGAAAGATGACCAGGCTATCGGTGGTCATTGTGATGTCGTAGTGAATGATGGAAAAGCTTATGTATTTTATTTCACACATCCCGGGAGGCGAAAAGATATTCCTGCAGCAAAAGGTTCATTTGATGATAAAAGAAGCGTGATACAGGTGGCTGAATTGAAACATGAAAACGGAGAAATCAGATGCGACAGGGATGAACCGGTATCTATAAAACTAATTCAAAGACGATGAATTTACCTGAATATGAAGAAGGCGCTATATAACACCTTGTTGTTTTGTTGCAACTTCTCTTTTGTTACCGGCTCGTGCGCCCAAGAACAAAAAAATAATCTGGCAGTATCTGAGAATGGCGTGGCCGGGTCCTTTCCGCTGTTTAGCAAAACCATTATACCTGTAGTCTATTATGATGACAATGATGCAAAAGTGGTGAAGATCTCTGCGGTGGCCTTTGCCAGTGATATCAATTTAATCGCTGGCAAGCAGAGCAGGTTAAGCACTGCCAATACAATCAATGACGAGTATGCCATCGTTGTGGGTACTATTGGTCATTCAAAGGTCATTGACGAACTCGTTAAGAATAAGTTGGTAGATGCAAGTGTCATAATAAACAAATGGGAGAGTTTCATTATCAAAACTGTGCAGCAATCAAAGAGAAAACTGCTGGTAATCGCCGGAAGCGACAGGAGAGGGACTGCCTATGGTATTTTTCATTTGTCCCGGGCAATGGGAGTTTCTCCCCTGGTTTGGTGGGCCGATGTAGTGCCGCTGAAGAAACAGCAGCTCTTTGTTTCGGGAAGTCATATTTCACAGGAGCCATCTGTCCAATACCGTGGCATTTTTATAAACGATGAAGACTGGGGCCTGCACCCATGGGCCGCGAAGAAAATGGATACGGGCATAAAAGATATCGGTCCAACAACCTATGCAAAAGTTTTTGAGTTGCTCCTTCGGTTAAAAGCAAATTATATCTGGCCGGCGATGCATCCATGCACAAAAGCATTCTATTATTACAAAGAAAACCCTAAAGTGGCCGATGATTACGCGATCGTGGTCGGAAGTAGTCATGCTGAGCCAATGCTGCGCAACAATGTATTTGAGTGGGCCGTGAATTTTGAAAAAGAGTATGAAAAGAAACCGGGCGAGTGGCGTTATGATACAAACAAAGACGTAATTCATAACTATTGGAACGACAGGGTCAAACAAGCAGCAAACTACGAATCTGTTTTCACTGTCGGTATGCGGGGAGTGCATGACAGCGATATGCCCGGACCTAAAGATGCTGATGAGAAATTAAGATTGCTTGAACAGATAATTATTGATCAACGGGAAATACTGCAAAACAACTTTAAAAGATCGCCGGATAAAATTCCACAGATTTTTGTTCCTTATAAGGAAGTTTTGAGTTTATATAGAATGGGAATGAAACTGCCTGATGATATCACGATCATTTGGCCTGATGATAATCATGGATACATTCGCCAATTACCGGATGCTACGGAGCAAAAACGAAGCGGTGGACATGGCGTGTACTATCACTTATCCTATTGGGGAAGTCCGGCGGATTATTTGTGGTTGTCTTCTATTTCGCCTGCATTGATCGGATATGAAATGAAGAAAGCGTATGACTACAATGCAAGAAAATTATGGGTGTTCAATGTCGGTGATATAAAACCAGCTGAGTTAGAAATGCAGTTTGCTTTGGACATGGCATGGGATATTAACACCTATAACGCCGCCAAGCCTTTAGCATATATCAACAATTGGGCTGCAGAAAATTTCGGCAGCAAGGCGGCAGATGCCATTGCAGGAATTAAAGAATCATATTATCACTTAGCAAGCTCGGGTAAACCAGAACACATGAATGTGCTCAGGTTTACAGCAAAAGAAATTGATCAAAGATTGGAAGCTTATCAAAAGTTATACGATATGGTGGACAGTTGTGCACAAAAGATTGATGGGAGCGTGGCCGATGCTTTTTTTCAGTTAGTGAAATATCCTGCTGAAGCAGCATTTCTGATGAACAGGAAAATACTATACCAGCAATTAGCAATACAGTCACTAAAAGAAAACGATGCAACTGCCGCCAACGAGCATGTAAGGGAATCACAAACCGCTTTCTTAATCATTCCTGAAATAACCGAAAGATATAACAGGTTCATTGCAGGCGGGAAATGGAACGGGATCATGAGCTGGCATCCCCGTGATCAAAAAGTATTTCTTGCTCCACCCCAATCTGACAGCCTGGATACAAGGCCTGATTCCGCCCTGATCGAAAAACAAATTAAGGAAGCACAACGGGTACAGATCATTACAGCACAACAATTGTATAATGCCAGAAACGTTTCTGGATGTGTGCTATTGCCAGGTGTAGGAATAAGTGGTGCAGGAATTACTCCCCG
>JAICPX010000249.1 GCA_025929635.1 Chitinophagaceae bacterium | reverse complement strand
GTAGATATTCTCAAAAAAATGAGAGTGGATTTTTCTGAATTCAGTATTGAAGTAAAAGCTGAACAAACTACAGAAGACCCTAAAGTTTATAAAGACATTTACATTACGTATAAAGTAAAAACCGGCAAGGAGAACAAAGACAAAGTGAAAAAAGCTATTGATCTTTCTTTGGAAAAGTATTGCGGTGTATCCGCTATGCTTAGAAAAAACTCCCCGATCCATTATACACTTGAAATTATTAAGTAGTGCTGTCCAAAAGATCACAATACGCTTTAAAAGCATTATCATATTTAACAGAGAAGTACAAGGAAGGTCCCGTGCTAATATCTGAAATTGCGAGAAAGAAAAAGATCCCGCTCAAGTTTCTTGAAAACATACTTTTAGAGCTTAAACTTATCGGTATTCTTGATAGTAAAAAGGGGAAGGGAGGTGGATATTTTCTGATCAAACCTCCGTCTAAAGTGAGGGTAGCTGATATCATTCGAAAAGTAAATGGGCCGATTGCAATGCTTCCCTGTGTAAGTCTTTATTTTTATGAACGTTGCAAGAACTGCGACGAAAAACACTGCGCCCTTCATGATATAATGATCGAAGTAAGAGATGCTACCCTAAATATTCTCGAGAAACGAACACTTGTAGACCTCGCTGCTATGCCCTGATTATTATTTTGTCAAAGCAACTCTACCCGGTTGGTAGGGTAGTGCAATTGGCCTATCTTCGTCGTTCAACTAAAAACCTTTTTTATGGGACTACGTCTTGGCGACATTGCGCCCAATTTTAAGGCGCAAACTACCGAAGGAGAAATTGATTTTTATGAATACTTAGGCAATGGCTGGGGTATTCTTTTTTCGCATCCTGCTGATTATACTCCTGTATGCACCACAGAGCTTGGCAAAACGGCTTTGCTGAAAGAAGAATTTGCAAAGCGTAATACTAAAGTCCTTGCTGTGAGTGTCGACCCTTTGGATAAACATCTTGGCTGGCGTAATGATATCAATGAAACACAGAATTGTACCGTTGATTTCCCGATCATTGCCGATGTCAATCGTGAAGTTTCACTACTCTATGATATGATACATCCCAATGTTTCAGAAACGGTCACTGTTCGTTCATTATTCATCATTGGACCGGACAAGAAGATCAAACTGATCATTACTTATCCGCAGACAACAGGACGGAATTTCCATGAAGTACTGCGTGTATTGGAATCATTGCAATTAACCGCGGGTTATAGCGTAGCGACTCCTGCTGACTGGAAGCATGGTGAAGATGTTATCGTTGCCTTATCAGTGTCTACGGAAGATGCGCAAAAAAAATTCCAGAAAGGAGTTAAGATCGTAAAACCTTATTTACGTTATACGCCACAACCCAACTTATAAGCAACGATTGCAGCTCTGCCATAGAAGCAAAAGTTTAAAAGAAAATCATGAGTGCCTTGGTAAGTGAATTACTGGATGAGTTAAAGGGAAAGGAAATTGCAGAGCAATTAAGAATTCTTGCAGGCCGCTTTCCCAATGAAATTGTGTTTTCCACCAGTTTTGGTCTGGAAGACCAGGCTATTACTTACATGATCGCTTCGAATAAACTCCCGGTGAAAGTGTTTACACTTGACACCGGGAGAATTTTTCCTGAAACATATACAACATGGAGCCGTACAGTAGAAAAGTATGGTCTTACCATTACTGCCTATTATCCGGACACCCTGGCATTACAACGCTTCGTAAGTGAAAAAGGCCCAAACAGTTTTTATGAATCAGTTGAAAACAGGAAACAGTGTTGTCATATCAGGAAAGTTGAACCGTTGCAAAGAGCATTAAAGGGAAACAAGATTTGGATCACCGGGATACGTGCTGAACAAAGTAATAATCGTCATGATATGCCTATGATCGAGTGGGATGAATCAAACCAGATCATAAAGTTTCATCCATTACTGAGCTGGACCTGGGGACAGGTAAAGCAATTTGTCAGCAGGAATGATGTTCCTTATAATCCGTTACATGATAAGGGGTTTGTAAGCATCGGTTGTGCACCGTGTACACGGGCAATAAAACCAGGCGAAGATTTTCGTGCAGGCCGCTGGTGGTGGGAGGATAACAGCAAGAAAGAATGTGGTTTGCATGTTCATACAGAAACAGCAGTAACAAGTCAAATTGAAAAGTAAGCAGGTTATAAAAAGCGTGAGCTTTTTTTTATAGATATAAACCCACTAAGTTGGTAGACTAATATAAGTATGAGCGAGTATCATTTAAATTATTTAGAACAGTTAGAGTCGGAGAGCATTCACATTTTTCGTGAAGTAGCAGCGCAGTTTGAAAAACCTGCGCTGTTATTTAGCGGCGGAAAAGATTCAATTACCATGGTTCACCTGGCAAGAAAAGCATTTGCTCCCGGGAAGATACCGTTTCCTCTTGTTCACATTGACACGGGTCACAATTTTCCGGAGGCCCTGGAGTTTCGTGATTGGCTTGTAGAAAAAGTTGGAGCAATATTAATCGTTAGAAAAGTTGAGGATACTATCCGGCAAAGAAGTTTAACTGAACCAAAAGGAAAGTTTCCCAGCCGTAACTGGTTGCAAACTTATACATTATTGGATACGATTGAGGAATTCAGGTTTGATTGCTGTATTGGTGGTGCAAGAAGAGATGAAGAAAAGGCACGGGCCAAGGAAAGAATATTTTCTGTTCGTGACGAATTTGGACAATGGAACCCCAAGCTCCAAAGACCTGAACTCTGGAATATTTATAACGGAAGAATTCATAAAGGCGAGAATGTTAGAGTGTTCCCGATCAGTAACTGGACCGAATTGGATATCTGGAACTATATACGTCATGAGAACATTGATCTTCCATCCATCTATTTTGCTCATGAAAGAAAAGTGATAGAACACGAGGGACAGTTAGTAGCGATCAGTGAGTTTGTTCAACCGGCGGCAAACGATGTGGTGCTCACCAAAAAAGTCCGTTATCGCACAGTTGGTGACATGACCTGCACCGCTGCCGTTGAATCAAAAGCGGCAACATTAGAAGATGTGATCAATGAAATTATTGCTACAAGGATCAGTGAAAGAGGTGAGACAAGGATAGATGATAAAGTAACAGAGGCAGCGATGGAGGACCGGAAAAAGAATGGATATTTTTGACCCCCTGTCCCCCTAAAGGGGAGACTTAGGTCGAGGTGTCATTACTAATATTAAAAACGAGATGATAAAAATATTTTATAATCACTTGGTCTTTGTCTTAAAAAGGACTGATACAAACTAAGTTCCCCCTTTAGGGGGACAGGGGGTATGGATTTACTAAGATTTATAACCGCAGGCAGTGTCGATGACGGCAAAAGTACCTTGATCGGTCGATTGCTTTATGACAGCAAGAATATTCTGATCGATCAGCTGGAAGCATTGGAGAAATCAACAAAGAATAAAGAGAATGGCGAAGTGGATCTTGCTTTACTGACCGATGGTCTGCGGGCAGAGAGAGAACAAGGGATCACCATAGATGTGGCCTACCGCTATTTCTCGACGCCGAAAAGAAAATTCATAATAGCCGACGCACCCGGGCATGTGCAGTATACCCGCAATATGATCACTGGTGCGTCAAATGCAAACCTGATCATTATTTTGATCGATGCCAGGCAGGGAGTGGTAGAACAAACACGTCGCCATTCAATAATTGCTTCTCTTTTGAAGATCCCGCATGTGGTTGTTGCCATAAATAAGATGGACCTGGTAGAATATTCACAGGATGTATTTAATAATATCGTAATCGATTATCGCCAGGTGGCAACACAACTTGGTTTAACAGATGTAACCTATATCCCGATCAGTGCATTGGACGGGGATAATATTGTTGACCGATCCACAAAGATCACATGGTATTCGGGCCAACCGCTACTTGAGTTCCTGGAAGAAGTGAAAATCGATAATGATATAAATCTTACGGACGGCAGGTTCCAGGTGCAGTTTGTCATTCGTCCTCAAACTGATGAACTGCATGATTATCGCGGCTATGCGGGTAAGGTGATCAGTGGGATCTATAAAGGCGGGGATAAAGTAAAAGTATTACCACAGGATATTGAAACAACCATTGCTGGAGTTGAGGTCGCTGGAAAACCGGCAAATGAGATCTTTGCTCCGCAAAGTGCAGTCATCCGCTTAACCGACGATATTGATATTAGCCGCGGCGATTCGATTGTAAAAATCGAAAATATTCCAAAAGTGAGTAACGAGTTGGAGGTTTTACTCTGCTGGCTGGATGACAAGCCCTTGATTTCCGGCAATAAATATTTATTACAGCACAATAGCCGCCAGGTAAGAGCAGTTTTGAAAAATGTGGAATACAAATTGGATGTAAATAGTTTGCAACGGCAACCGGTTGATGGAAATGTTAAGTTAAACGAAGTTGTAAAAGCAACTATAAGAACAGCTTCACCGTTAGTTTACGATGGTTATGAAACATTAAGCGAAAACGGAAGCGCAATTTTGATCGATGAAACAAGCAACAGTACGGTAGCGGCAGTTTTAATAAAACAATAAAATTATTAGTTACTTATTATTAATTATTATTCGTGCCACTATTTAGACAAGAACGAACGTCAGAATAATAATCAATAATTAATAATAAATAATAAATGGAAGGAACAAACAATACAGGATTCGTAACCCTCGCCGGCGCCGGCCCCGGTGATCCGGAACTGATCACTTTGAAATTGCAAAAGAGATTGGCTGATGCAGACGTGATCATTACTGACCGTTTGGTAAATCCCGAGATCATTTCATCACACGCAAGGAAAGATGCATTGGTTTTATTCGCCGGGAAACAGGGATACAATGACAGTTCATATTCACAGGAAGAAGTAACCGCGCTTATCGTCGAACATGCTAACCAGGACAAAAAGGTGTTGCGATTGAAAGGTGGAGATGTTGCCTTTTTCAGCAATGTTTTGGATGAGTTGAATGCATTGGTTGAAAGAAATATCCCGTTTGAGATCATCCCGGGCATTACAGCAGCTTCGGGTGCTTCAGCGTACGCGGGCATACCTTTAACCGCGAGATCACATTCGCAAGGTGTTCAGATACTTACTTATAATCCAAATAGCTATTATAATCCAGAGACCTGGAAACAGCTTGCCAATTCGTCAGACACATTGGTATTTTACATGGCGGCAAAAAACATTTGTGATCTTGTTGAACTGTTATTACGCTATTCCAAAAAACCACAGACCAAACTTGCCGTCGTCGAACAGGCCACTACAATTCATCAGCGGCTACACATCACTACATTAAAAGATTGCGATAGAGATTTTGCAGATAAGGCATTTAGCTCGCCTTCACTTGTTATAATCGGGGATGTGGTCAAACTTCATGAGCAATTTAACTGGTTCAATAGCACAGAAGCCGGGACGGTTTTCCATGAGCTATAAGGAATGAACATATCCTTCCAGCCATTTTATTACAGCAAGGGAAATTAATAACCACAGGGAACCGATTATGAAACCTCCCAGCACATCGCTGGCATAATGTACCCTAAGATAAATTCTGCTGAATCCAATTAAAAAGATCAGTATGATGATTAAAACTGTTGAAAGTACCCTTAGCCAATTGATGTCAATAGTGTGTTGCAAAATGTAGATCAGCAATCCGTAGAAAGTAACAGCCATAATTGCGTGACCGCTTGGAAAACTTAACCCCTTTGCCGCTTTTAACAATGGCGACAAAGGACGTTTCCGCTGGAATAATTGTTTAAGCAATATCATAAGTACAAGACTGCTTATTGAAATTGTGATTACCCTGATTGAAAACCAGTTTTGGTTTGTTACTAATAAAAAGTAAAAGATAAGAATAAGATTGGCTGGAATTAAGAACTGGTGCTTACCCAGGAAAGTGATGAACAACATGATCTTGTTGTTAATGGCATTCACGCCCGGTTTGATCTTATCAAAGATCATCATATCAGTAGCCTTATGTCTGCGAATTGGTTTGCTGATTGAAAAAACAACCAAAGCGATTATTGCCGAAAAGGTGGCAAGGGTGAGTAATACTTCAGCAATGATCAATAATGTGATGTCTCCGGCGCTCATTTGTCCTGCAAATTGCAAAACTCAATCCAAAGACGCTTTCTATTTTTAATGTCGCTTAAAGTATTGTATTTGTCGCTCATGCTTTTGGGCGGCCGCTAATGAATCAAAAGTTCCGAGGTTTCTCCGCTTATTTGTTTTTGGGTTTTTACGTCTTGAATAGATCCGGTATTCTCCTGATTTTAATTTCCTGATCATAGGTTATTATTTATTTAACCAGGTACAAGGTTTGTGCCGTTGCGACCCGGCTATAAGATCAGTGGTCATTAAAAATTCCCGGAAGAACAATTGTGTGTCACGGAGATCTATGATCACTTCATCCCGATGCTATTGACCAGGCATCGGGGGGAGAAGTTTCCACACTGGGTTTTGAGCGACATTATTCAATGATATCGTCCATAACGTCGTTTGTCTTCGAAAAAGAATTGCAGGAAGATCTTTTGTTCTGTTCTTCTTAAATGGAATTCATTTATTTTATCAAGAAAACGATCATCATAATAAATATGATGCTCAAACCCAATGCTCATGTTATTAATGATACGCAGCGTGATCAGTGGTTTCAAAATCCCAATATGACTTTTACCGGCCGACCCTTCATAGTTATGTATCCAGTAATAATAGCCGTTGAATCCAGCACT
>JAICPX010000611.1 GCA_025929635.1 Chitinophagaceae bacterium | reverse complement strand
TCTCAATTTGAAAGTAAATTGATCTTATGGATAAAAAACTTCAAAGCTGCTCAACAAGCGGCTTTTTTTATTGAATAACTTTTTCTTTTAGTACGCCCAATTCTTTTGCAACCCTGGAAAAAGCCGAAATGGCTTTATCAAGATGATGCTGTTCATGTGCGGCGCTAAGCTGTACCCTTATTCTTGCCTGCCCCTTTGCAACGACCGGGAAAAAGAATCCTATCACATAAATTCCTTCATCCAAAAGTTTAGCAGCCATGGTTTGGGCAAGTACTGCATCATAAAGCATGATCGGGACAATTGGATGATCACCTGGTTTTATATCAAAACCTGCTTCGGTCATTTTCTGACGAAAATATTTTGTGTTGTATTCAAGCTTATCCCGCAATTCCGTTGTTTCAGTGAGCATATTCAATACCGCAATAGAACCACCCACAATTGATGGTGCTAATGTATTGCTGAATAAATAGGGTCGTGATTTTTGGCGAAGCATATCAATGATCTCTTTACTACCGCTGGTAAATCCGCCACTGGCGCCACCCAATGCCTTACCCAATGTTCCCGTTATTATATCGATCCTGCCCATTACTCCACGATACTCGTGGGTGCCCCTGCCCGTTTTGCCTAAGAATCCTGATGAATGACATTCATCGATCATCACAATTGCATCATACTTATCGGCCAGGTCACAGATCTTATCCAATTGGGCAATCGTTCCATCCATGCTAAAGCTTCCATCGGTTACAATGATCCTGCTTCTTAAATGAGCCGATTCCTTTAGTTTCATTTCAAGATCAGCCATATTATTGTGGTCATAGCGATACCGCTGTGCCTTACATAAACGCACACCATCAATGATGCTTGCATGATTCAGCGCATCGGAAATGATAGCATCTTCCTCATTAAACAAAGGTTCAAATACTCCACCATTGGCATCAAATGCTGCAGCATATAAGATCGTATCCTCGGTTCCCAAAAACCCGGAGAGCTTTTTCTCCAATTCCTTATGAATATCCTGGGTACCACAGATAAACCGTACACTACTCATACCGTAACCGTGCGTATCAATTGTCTTATGAGCTGCCTCTATGACCTTGGGATGTGAGGATAAGCCCAGGTAGTTATTGGCGCAGAAATTCAGAACTTTTTTTCCATTAACTGTGATCTCAGCACCTTGTGGGCTGCTGATCACCCTTTCCGTTTTATATAGACCGGATGCTTTTATATCTTCAATATCCTTCGCTATCCGCTGTATAAATTTCTTGTTCATAAAGACCTGTTTGGAGCAAATATAAAAAGAAGGTAGCTGGTAAGTGGATGCCGGCGCGGGATATTAGATACTGGATATTAGATACTGGATATTAGATACTGGATATTGGATACTGGATATTGGATACTAGATATTGGATATTACCCAAAATAACCGGCTTTAAATGACTATTAACTATCGACTGCCGACTGTTGACTGCTGACTGACCAACTGTTCGCACCGACATTCCGGCTTTTTGCCGTGTAAAAGACACGCTTTGTCAGATTTCTGTTGTACTCCGGTTAATGATAATTTAAATTTGCTGTAACATTTTCACGTATACCTTCGTCAAATCCTGAAATTAACACTCATGCAACGAAAATACCTGTTAAGAGCTGCGCTGATACTACTGTTGATAGCAGGTAGTTACCTCGTACTCTGGTCTGCGACCAGCCGCCCGGCAAAACAAGAAAATTGCACCGAAAGCATGGAAGAATGCAGCAAAATAAAAGATGAGAAGAACTCCCCGGGTGAGTCACTGATCGAGACCTTTTCCAGCCAGTTTATTTCAATTTCAGTCATTGACTATTGATCCTGAAACTCTTGGGCTGAAAAAAATCATTCAAATAGCTGTAACATTTTAATTCATTAACCGTAATACTTAGAGCAAAGCGGTTAACTACCTTTGCTTGTTATCAAGGCTGTTTATGACCGAAAAAGAGTATAACGAGTGTGTCACTACTTACGCAGATAATGTGTATCGCTTTATCCTGAAAAACCTTAGGAATGAAGAAGATGCCCGTGATGTGGTCCAAACTTCATTCGAAAAAATGTGGCGTCACCGGGAAGAAGTCGATCCCTCAAAAAGTAAATCGTTTCTTTTTACCGTGGCCTACAGGCAAATGATCGATCATATACGAAAAGTAAAAAGGATCCAGTTGAAAGAAGAGTTTAACGAAGAAGCGAAAGTGCAGAACAAGCCAGCCAATAACCTGAAGAAAATATTGGATGAAGCATTGGCGAGGTTAAGTGAAACGCAAAGAACTCTTGTTCTTTTGAAGGATTATGAAGGTTATAGT
>JAICPX010000667.1 GCA_025929635.1 Chitinophagaceae bacterium | reverse complement strand
CTCCTTTCAAATCACGAATAGAATATTGCTGCTGTGCTATGCAACAACAGGATGTTAAGAATGAAAACAGGAATAAAAAGGAAAAATTTCATTTTTTATAAACTTTCTAAACCGGGAATCTCTCGTCTTAATATTTCTTCAAAAAGCGGATTGCCCGGCTCAGGCATTTGTGCACTGAGTATTTTACCATCAGGGTCTAATAAAATATAACGGGGTATATAATCGATACCATAAGCCTTGCCGAATACATTTTTATCATTTGCATGTAATTGAAGTACCCGTAACCCCCGGTAACCAGCCTCATTTTGCCACACCCATTTATTATCATCAATTGATAAGGCAACAAAAACTACCTTTTCGCTTGTATATTGCTCGGCCAGGCCGTCAAAATTGGGTGCTTGCACCTGGCAGGGTTGACACCATGTGGCCCAGACATCGATGACGACATATTTTCCCTTGAAATTTTTCAAAGAAAAACTGTCTTTATTCAATGCGGAAGTGATAAAATCCGGAGCGGGCCTCCCACGGCTTAAACTTTTCAGCAATGAATGTTGCGCCAGGATCAATTGCTGTATTTTATGTTGAGAAAGTTTGGGAACAAATTCTGTTATCAGCATTTCCCTTGTTGCAGTATCAATGGTTTTTCCGATGACCTCTTTCAATTTGTTGTAAATAAGATAATCCCTTACAGTACCAGCAGGCATTACAGTACACAGTTTAGAAATATAAGCCGCCGGGTTAAAAGGGCTCAACTTATGTTCTTGCTGAATATAATCTCTTACGTTGTCGCGGTATTGAGGATAACTTAACAGTGTACTGTCATTGTAACTTACTGCACTCCTGATCGCTTCCACCGATTTTGGGTATTCCAATGTTTCATTTGGATGATAGACCCTGAACCATTGCGGGTACCTGTTATCCAATAATTTTAAATAAGAAAGAGCAATCAATTTTTTTTGCAGCGTGATAAATTCATCACCCGGTTTCAGGTTGTCAGCCGTTTTGAAATTATTAAGCCAGTCGATATTATTATTCCAGAGCCGTATCACTTCATTAGCGTATGATTTCGGGGTCATTTCATAGCCCCGGTTTTCAAGATACCACATATCACCGCCATCGTTACCATCCCTCCCGGTTCTCAGGTATTCGTTTTCAGCAGTCCTGTTCCCCGTTGTAGTTACACGACTACCCCTGTCATCACTTTTTATTTTCAGAAATAAACTATCATTATTTCCAAAAAAGACTTTTTGGTTGATGCTTCCTAGTTTGAAGGAATAAACACCTGCCGGAATTATCTTATCTGTGCTTACACGAAAACGATCATTCACGATCGGGATCTCGAGAATCGTGTCCATTAGCGGTTCAGCCAAAAGGTAGGCAGTTTTAAACTCGTCTTTTGATTCAAGGCTTCCCGCAATTACCGTGCGTTTATGTGATGGTAGTTGAACGGGTTTATTTATGTATATAAAAAAAACAGCAAACAGCGCTGCGGGTATAAGCAGGTAGGCCAATCTCGGGACCGGTTTAAAAAAAGCTCTTTTAATGTTTTTTCGCAGGTACCATTGATACCCGAGCCACAATGCAATGATCATCCAGGCAATACTCAACCATTCATAATACATCAGGAAGTTCCCGGCACTGCTGCCTTCCGGGTTTGTTACTGTAAGGCCGGGAGCAAT
>JAICPX010000293.1 GCA_025929635.1 Chitinophagaceae bacterium | reverse complement strand
TCGATGGTTTTCTTCTGTTTAAATCCAAGGACAAGCAACAAATTACACACTGCCAGCGCTCCTGTGAACCACCCTTTATAGTCCCCATTGTTCCAGTAAGAAAGAATTACGAGACCAGCGAAATAATAAAGAAAATTTATACTGAGCACTACTATGAAGTCAAATGCATTAAAAGGTTTTTTCTGCCTGATATTGTTTACAATGTTCATAGCAACGAACTGCAGGTAAAATATACTTGCAAATAACATGGCTTCCGTGTAAGGAAGAACAACCCGGTAATCGAACCACAATCTTTTTATCAGCCATCCACCATATATAACAATAGTAAAAAACAAGGCAATGACATTAATAGATGGCCATCGCTTAAACCATGCAAGCACCATCAACCCGGAGTTAAGGATACACAGGTAAGTGAACAATGCGGTATAGTTTTCTTGTCCTGTGCTGACAAGAAACGGGGTGATAAACCCGCCGATCGTTGCCAGTATTGCCAATTCAAGCCGGTCATAATATAGAGACAGTAGTACCGCAAACCCTGTAATGATTATCATCAGAATAAATCCGACCAGGTGACTGATGAGATGATATTGGTGAACTGCAAATGCAATGGTAAAATAGAAAACAGTCAGGCCCCCGCCCATCAACACAGAACTGAATGAACGATAACTGTGCCTGATGCGATGTGCAATGCCTATCAGGATTCCACCGGCCACCAAACCAAGAATGACACGACCGGATTCATTTATAATATCTTCATCTATTGCATACTTGACCAAAAAGGAAATTCCAAGCACAAGGACTGCTATGCCGATCTTACTGGCTAAATTTTCACCAATGAATTTTTCGAGATCGGTTTCTCCCTTTGAAACTGTTTCAAAACGTTTAGGTTTTTCCTTTACTTCAACAATGATTTCTTCCCTTATTATTTCGATAACAGGTTGTGGCGGCACTGGCTTTTTCATTCCTGGTTCGATAACAGGCGTTTCTTCTGTTCTCTTGTCTGCTTTTGGAGTTATAACTGGTGGTGGCGTTGCAATTTTTTGAATTGGCTTTTCTTCGGTAAAATCAGGTTTTGTTTCTCCAGGCAGTTTCAAATTCTTAATTTCTTTCGAAAGCCCCGCAATTTGTTCGCTTAAATACTTTATGCGATCGTATAACGATTCAGTGAGCTTTTGTTGTTCGGAGCTGCGATTTAAAATTAGAATAAGTAAAACAAAAGGGATTAGTAAGATGGTGATGAGCAGAATGATCAATCCGGTCATCTGAGTCGGTTTGGTGAACAATTGCTGCGCAGAATTCAAGGTTAGTAGCGGTGAAAGTTTGCGTGCCGCAGCGTTTATATTTCAATATCTAAATATACCGGACAATGGTCAGAATGTTTTACATCAGGAAAAATTTCAGCATACTTTAAGTTGTTTTTTAGCGGATCTGTAACATTTATATAATCAATTCGCCAACCCTTGTTTTGTAAACGGACAGTTGGAAACCGCTGGCTCCACCAGCTATACCTATGAGGCTCAGCGTGAAATTCACGAAATGTGTCGATCCAGCCATTTTCATAGAATTTATCCATCCACTTTCTTTCATCCGGCAAAAACCCGGATGAATTTTTATTGCCTTTTGGATCATGAATATCAATTTCTTTATGTGCGATATTATAATCGCCACATAAAACAAGTTTTGGGTTTGTCTTTTTTAAATTGGTAAGCCAGATAAAGAGCTCATCAAGCCATTGATATTTGAAAGTCTGTCTTAGGTCGCCACTTGTACCGGATGGAAAATACGCATTGATCAGTTTCACATCGTTGAAATCAAGCTGGATGATCCTTCCTTCATCATCACTTACTTTATGTCCATTGCCCATCTCAATGTTGTCAGGCATAATCTTACTGAATATTGCCACGCCGCTATATCCCTTTTTCTGTGCACTGAACCAAAAATCATGATAACCCAGGTCATTAAACAACCGGTGATCCACATTTTCTTTTAAAGCTTTTGTTTCCTGTATACAGATAACATCGGCAGGATCTGTTTTCACCCATTCCAGGAATCCTTTATTGATCGCGGCTCTTATTCCATTTACATTATAAGAGATGATACGCATTACGATGTTTTAAAAAGACAAAATAATGTATTGAAGTAATATGAATGAAGATATTTATTTTTAACGCAAAGAAGAACCTGATGAAACCTGAAGAACATCTTATACCGCCGAAGTCGCATGTTTATCTTGATGGGCCAAAGAGTCGCGGATTCGAACTGGCATTTGCGATAAGGGTTTTCTGGCAATTTTTGCGTGGCTTTAGAAAACTGCATTTTATCGGGCCCTGTATCACTGTATTCGGTTCCGCACGATTCAAAGAAGACCATAAATTTTACGCAGCGGCAAGAGAGCTGGGAAAAAGAATTTCACAATTGGGATTGGTGACAATGACGGGGGGTGGACCCGGCATCATGGAGGCTGCAAACCGCGGCGCTTATGAGAATGGCGGTATTTCTGTTGGATGCAATATTCAATTGCCATTTGAACAGCAGCCAAACCCGTATATGAACAAGTCGATCACTTTTGAGCATTTCTTTGTCCGCAAAGTCTTGCTGGTAAAATATTCTTATGCATTTATCATCTTACCCGGAGGTTTTGGTACGATGGATGAATTCTTTGAAACATTGACGCTGATACAGACAAAAACGATCACCCAGTTTCCCATGGTATTATTTGGCAAAGAATATTACAAAGAGCTTTGGGATGTGCTTGAGCATATGGCAGAAAATGGCTCGGTTTCCCGCGAAGATCTTTCATTGGTGCTTTTAACAGATGATGTAGATGAAGCAATGAACCATATCCGTACCTATATAAGCCAGAATTATAAAATAAAACCACGTAGAAAAAGATCGTTGTGGCTAATGGAAAAAAGATGAGTCTTATTTTTGAAAACTATTAATTAAAAAGGATGGAAATAAATACTGTCATTTTCGACCTCGGTGGAGTTTTGATCGACTGGAACCCGAGATATGTTTACAGGACAATTTTTAAGACGGAAGAAGAGATCGACTGGTTTTTTGAAAATGTAGCAACCCATGACTGGAATGAGAACCAGGACGCTGGTTATCCTATTGCAAAGGCCACTGAAGAATTGATTGCGCAACACCCGGAATGGGAACACCAGATCAGGGCGTATTATGGAAGATGGGAAGAAATGTTAGGGGGGCCGATACATGAGACAGTTGAAATCTTAAAAGAACTAAAGCAACTACCAGGGTTGAAAACTTATGCGCTTACAAATTGGAGCGCCGAGACATTTCACATTGCCTTAGAACGCTATGATTTTTTACGCTGGTTTGATGGCAGGCTGGTGAGCGGTGAGGAAAAAACAAGAAAGCCATTTCCTGAATTTTATCAAAAGCTGATTGATAAGTTTTCAATTGACCCGGTAAAAGCTGTATTTATTGATGACAACTTAAGAAACGTTAAGGGAGCGGAAACTTTCGGAATTAAAGGAATTCATTTTCATGATCATCAACAGTTGAGAGAAGAACTGGGTAAATTCATTAAACTCCTGGACAGATGATTTACATAATTGTAACGATCGCTGTTGTTCTGACTCTTGTGAGTATCATTCTTTATAATCGCCTTATTCAAAAAAAGAATGCAATCGATAATGCATATTTTTCTATGGATGTGATGCTTAAAAAACGGTATGACCTCATCCCACAACTTGTGGAAACGGTAAAGGGGTATATGCATCATGAAAAAGATGTTTTACTACAGCTAACCGAACTTCGTCAAAGAGTGTTAACAGGAAATCTGAACACGAACGAAAAAGTAGAATTGGATAACAGGATCAATAGCAACCTGCAAAATATTGTTGCAAGTTTTGAGAATTATCCGCAGCTAAAAGCAAGCGATAACTTTTTGCACCTCCAACGATCTATTAATGAAACTGAGGAACAATTGGCCGCCTCCCGCAGATTTTACAATACCGCTGTCAATGATTATCATAATGCTATCGAAATGTTCCCTTCAAGCATTATTGCTTCGTGGATGCGATTAAAACATAAGACGTTTTTTTCGATAGCAGGGGAGCACAGGCATACACCATCCATTAACTTCAACAAGTGATATGTCTGCCGAAAAGAGCTTTGAAGAGTTTTGCCGCGATGAGCTTGCGCCGCAGCTTTTGCCTTTTGAGCAGTTGAGAAAAAGGGCAGCAACATCCGGGATCATTGGTTCCGGGTTGGCTGCCCTCACTTTCATATCATTTCTCATTGCCCGGGCCAATGAGGCACAGGGATTCTTTGTAGTCGCCTTTATTCTTTTACTACCAACAATAATATTTATTGTTATTTATTATAACAGGAAGAAAGAGTACGTCTCCGGCTTCAAGGAGAATATCGTCCACAGCATAATTAATTTCATAGATCCCAATATGCGCTACAACCCGCATGAATGCATTCATAGAAATGATTATGAGAAAAGCGGGTTGTTCCTCAAAACGCCGGACAAGTACAGCGGCGATGATTATGTAGAAGGTTGGAGAGACAAAACGGTATTTTGTTTTTCGGAATTGCACACCCAATACAAGGTGAGTTCCGGGAAAAGCACAAGCTGGCACACGATCTTCAAAGGTCTTTTTTTTATCGGCGATTTCAATAAGCATTTTCACGGACGTACCTATGTGTACAGCGAAAACAATCCCCAGATTGGGTTCTTTACTAAAATGTTCAGTTCATTTGCGTGGGACCTGGAAAAAGTAAAACTGGAAAGCACCGAATTCGAAAATAAGTTTGTCGTTTATAGCAATGACCAGGTTGAGGCCCGCTACATTCTTACGCCATCCTTTATGGAGCGTCTTGCAAAATTGCAGGACCTGATGGGAGAGGGAACCTCTTATTCTTTTGTTGATACTAATATATATGTGGCGGTACCCATACGCGATGCGCTATTTGAGCCAAGGATCTTTTCACCAAATAGCTATGATTGCCTCGGAGATTATTACAATACTGTGCACATTATATTTGATATCATCGATGAATTGAACCTTAATCTGCGCATCTGGACAAAAGAATAGTTGTTTACCTGATAGAGATCAATTCTGCTTCAGCGTTTTTTTTCAAAAGCTGATTGATAAAATTTTCAATTGATCCTTCAAAGGTGGTATTCATTGATGATAATTTGCGAAACGCCAAAGGGGCGGAAGCTTTCGGGATTAAGGGAATTCATTATCTCAACTCACAACAATTAAGAGACGAATTGCCGAATTTTATATTGCTGATAGGAAAAAAGAAATAATAATAGTATTTTAATGCCAAACACTGTCTATGCAAGAAACAAATCAATTGGTTCCGGATCATAATTCAGGCGATACGCTGAATCTTGAAATTACCTATGAGTATGCCTCAACCGGCCAGCGATTCCTGAATTACTTAATTGATAATTTATTGATGCAGTTCGGCCTTGGCTTTCTCACAGGTATGGCGGTTGGAGTTATGCTCGCTTTGGTCGCACCCGAGTATCTGCAACGAGTAGCCTACGATGAGAGTACGTTTGATTACTTCTTACTAAACTACCTCATAGCCATCGTCAATTATCTTTTGTATTACACTATTTGCGAGAAGGGTTTCAAAGGCTATACGTTGGGAAAGCTGGTAACTGGTACGAGAGCAATTCGGATTGACGGAGGAGAATTGACCATTAAAGATGCGGTACTGCGTTCATTAAGCCGCCTTGTTCCGTTTGAGGCCTTTAGCGCATTTGGCGGCCATCCATGGCACGACACATGGACGAACACTATGGTGATAAAATCAAGATAAGTTACTTAAAAGACAATAGCTCCACTTCAAATATCAAAGTACTGTTTGGGCCGATCTCACGACTGATATTCCTGTTACCATAAGCCAAATGCGGTGGAATAAACAATTTCCATTTACTGCCGGCCGGCATTAATTGCAGTGCTTCTGTCCAACCTTTGATCACTGCATTCAAAGGAAAGCTGGCGGGCTGTCCACGACGGACGGAGCTATCAAATACGTCACCATTTAT
>JAICPX010000018.1 GCA_025929635.1 Chitinophagaceae bacterium | reverse complement strand
TATTATGGCTATGCCCGGCAGGACCGGAAAGATAGACCCCGGGTGGCAATCGGAAGCAAGTTGATTGCCAATATGATACAAGCCGCGGGAGCGGATAGGCTCATCACTATGGATCTTCATGCGCCACAGATCCAGGGTTATTTTGATATACCTGTTGACCATCTTGACAGTCACGCGGTTTTTATTCCCTACATAGAGAATCTGAAACTTGAAAACCTTACCATTGCGGCCCCCGATGTAGGTAGTGCCAATAGGATCAGGGAGATCGCAAGTTATTTCGAGGCGGAAATGGTGATCTGTGATAAGCACAGGAAAAGAGCAAATGAAATAGCGAGCATGGTTGTAATAGGGGATGTAACCGACAGGGATGTTGTCGTGATTGACGACATCTGCGATACAGGCGGCACACTCGCAAAAAGCGCAGCTCTTTTAATGGAAAAAGGTGCAAGAAGTGTAAGGGCATTGATCACTCACCCGGTACTTAGTGGAAAGGCGTATGAGAATATTGAAAAAAGCGTGTTAGACGAATTGGTGGTATGTGATACGATCCCTTTAAAACAGGATTCGCCGAAAATAAAAGTGATATCCGTCGCCGATCTTTTTGCTGTAGCTATCAGGAATGCATTTGAGAATAAAAGTATTACTGGTTTATTCGTGCATTCGCAGCGAAAAGACAGGTGATTCTGTTCCTTTCGCTTCCTGCTTCGTATTGCCCGCAATTCGCAATGACGAGGGTGACCTAGGTGAAACAGCGTTTTTGAATACTTAAGTTTTTTAGAAATATATTTTTCAAAACAAATCCTCCCTTATAAGGGTGTTCATCACTCACTTTAGGGGCGGGGTAAAACAAAAAAAATGAAATCAATTACAATCGAAGGACAACTGAGGACCGAAACCGGGAAGAAAGCCACCCGCCAACTTCGCTCTCAGGACCTGGTGCCCGGTGTAATTTATGGCGGTGAAAAGGAGATCAGCTTTGCAGCTCCTTCGCTGGCTTTTAAAACACTTGTGTACACACCGGATTTTCAGCGGGCAGTGATCAATCTGAATGGCAACACTTATAACTGTATCTTAAAAGATCTGCAGTTTGATAAAGTAACAGATAAGCTTATTCATATAGACCTGCTAGAACTGGTGGAAGGTAAGAGAGTGATCGCCGATATTCCTATTAAGTTTGTTGGAGCAGCAAAAGGAGTAAAAGAGGGTGGTCACCTGATCATCAAAATGAAATCGCTTAAAGTAAAATCTTTACCAAAAGATCTGAAAGAACATATAGAAGTGGATATTTCAAATCTTGAATTGAACGGTAATATCCGTGTTGAAGATGTGAAAGAACCAGATTATGAGATATTGAATTCACCAAGAATTCCTGTTGCATCAGTTGTGTTGACACGCCAGTTGAAGCAGGAAGAAGCTACTGTTGCACCTGCTGCCGGCGCTGCCGCTGCACCTGCTGCCGGCACTGCTGCTGCACCTGTCGCCGGAACTGCACCCGCAAAAGAAGAAAAGAAGAAATAATATCGATGATATTGAAAGTAGCCCACTTCATCGAAGTGGGTTTTTTTATGATCAGCAAACACGAAGTTGCTATCTTTAAAAATCAATGTGCTAATTAACCAGGATGAAATTTTTGATCGTTGGATTAGGCAACGCCGGTAATGAATACATACATACAAGACACAACATAGGTTTTGATGTGGTAAACGCCTTTGTGACCAAACACGGGGGAAAGTTTTCTTCAGGCAGGCTGGCCTATGTAGCCGAAGTGAAATGGAAAGGAAAAATATTTATGTGCATTTGCCCGACAACCTATATGAATTTGAGCGGAAATGCAGTAAAGTATTGGATGGATAAGGAAAAAGTGCCTGTCGGAAACATCCTGGTTATAACTGATGATGTTGCACTGCCACTTACAAAAATGAGACTGCGTCCATCAGGCAGCGATGGCGGGCACAACGGATTGAGAAGTGTGGAGGCTGCGTTGATGTCAAGAGATTATCCCCGGCTGCGGTTCGGCATTGGGAACGATTACCCGAAAGGCTTACAGGCCGATTATGTGCTGAGCAAATGGAGAAAAGAAGAAGAACCTTTGGTTAAATTAAAAATAAACAAGGCGGTGGAAGTGATCGAAAGTTTTGCAACAAAGGGGGTTGCTCTTTCGATGAATGATGTAAATAGCAGTGAATATTCAATTTGATTGTTGTTGCCTTGATTTTTCATTCATGGTCCTTAGCCGCTGGCAAAGAATTTTGATAAACCCTCTTGCCACTTCAGGTCTTTCATCGAGTAGTTCATAAAACGGTTCCTGGTCAATTTTATAAAGAACACAATCGGTTTCAGTAGTGGCACTTGCCGATCTTGTGTCGGCATCTAGCAAAGAAAGCTCACCAAACACTTCTTTATCCTTGAGGATTGCAAGTGTTGTATGATCTTTATGTATCCTTACGTTTCCCTGGCCGATAATATACATGCAGTCCCCCGTCTCACCTTCTTTAAATATCCCGATACCGGGTTCATATTGTATTTCTTTCATCAGTGGCGCAAGGTCAGCTAAAATGTTTTCTGGCGTATCCTTAAAAAGAGCAAGCGACTTGAGGAGAAGCACTTTTTCAACCAATAACAACCTGTTTGCATTGCCTTGTTCCATAAATTAAAAATAAACATTTCACTGTGCATACAGTGCTGTTTCCTTTAAAAGAGGGTTTTCGGATTTTGTGAATTTTAGTATCAACGAAGGATCAATACCCGTCTTCGTTTTTTTGGATATGTATAGGGTGCTTGCCTTGGTCCAGTTATTATATAATATCGGTTTTTCGGTAAGGATTTTGGAAAGTACATTTTCCGCCTGTTCAAGTTTATCAGCCGGCAAAAAGTTTTTTAGTGAATTATATCGTTGCTCAACATCCCCGGGCTCATATAAAAAATTAAAAGGGATAGCCAGGTCTTTCTTGACCGTCATTTCGAGCAGTTCCATAGCATTGGCAACATTCTCCTTGTTTTTCATTTCCAGGCCCTGCCTTATCTTGAATGCCTTCTCGTGACCATACAGGCATCCAAACAGGCAAATTAAAATATTTCGTATCTCGGTGAGCTCGATATTTAAAGAACTTTGGATCACATCATAATTTTTATGTTGTTGCTGAAGCTGCCGCTGCATAAAAAGAAGCTCAACTGCATAGTTGAGATATGCAAAAGTTATCTCTTCCAGTTTCTTTTCCGTCTTCACCGTAGCTTTATACCGGCTTCTTTGCAATGCCTTTGCGATAATTCCTGAGTCTGCAGGGTACATTTGAAGCAGATCGAAAAGAGTAGCCTGCGCTTTATCGCCACCTATTTTTCCAAGCGTGATGATTAATTTCTCCTTTAAAGAATTATCATTGACGTTAATAACACTTTCTAGAATAACGGGGATCGATCTTTCGCCGCCGGCATGTAAAGCACTTGTGACGTGAAGGGGATGCTGATGCAGATAGGTTATCACTTCTTCAAGCAATGAACTTGTTGCGGCAGCTCCAATAGCTTTGAATGCACGTATGCGGAGCTCGCGTTTTCCTTTAAAAAGTTCGGCATGACTGGGGTGACAGTAATCATCTTTGACCTCGGTAAGAATCCTGGTTGCTATTTCTTTATCGTGGCCACGATCCGAGTGAACCAGGTTGTCTATGATTTCCTCCGCCCGCTTATGATTTGATCTGTCTGAACTTTTAAGCATTCCCGTAATGGCCGCAACTCTTATTGTTGGATCATGATGATGCAGGTAATGCTTTTGGTGCTGATGGTGATTTTGCTCTTTACAAAGTGATTGCGCAGCCAGGTATTGGATCTCTTTATTATTATCATGGTCTGCCAGTTGTTTCAACTTGTCCTCGGCACCCCTGATGTTTCTATTCTGAATTAATAATAAGGTAGACTTCCTGATGTTGTCAGAAGGATGATCCAGTAATTTAAAAATCATCTCTTTACTGTCATCGCTAACATGGCTATTCAACATTTGCAAAATGTTAATGATCTCGGTTTCTTTTCCCGTTTGGATTTTCTTTAATATTTGCTGCTGCACTTCTTCATCTGAAAGTTTGAATTCTTCCTGGCTGAAAAAGCGACTGCTGATTGTTTTTACAAGCGTATCATGATAAGAATTGTTTACCATAAAAACAGAAACCAGCCAGCTCAACGTCAAAAATCCGAGAATATAACAGATCACCAGCAATTCATGCCCGGTTAACATATTTAAGAAAACAAGTAGGACACCTGCAAACAGGAAAGCAAACGGATCCATGATACCCTTAACAATTGCATGCGCTTTTGCCCTTGCATTGGGATTTAATGGCTGCATTACCGTTAAAAAAACGGGATTGGTAATTGCCGTTCGCAACACTTCGATAGCGATGGCTGCCATTCCGAAGGTATAAAAAACAAGCTTGTTTTCACCGGCTGCATAGATCGCGGAAATTATAACAACGAGCAAGGTCAGCAGGACCAATGGTGTGATCAATAAAGATCTTTTTATACCGATCGAAGTAACAATTCTTCCCGTAAAGATTATTTTTACTAATAAAGCGATGATCTGGGAGGCGGCCATGAACAGGATGATAAACGAGGACAGTTGCTTGTCATCATGATGTTCTTCCTTGACTTCTTTATAAAATGCATAGTTGATAATTGCCAGCGAAGCTGAAATAATAAAGGTCAATACCGCCAGCCTGCGGATCATCGTGTTTAGCGTATATCGCTTAACAAAGGCTTTAAATCCTTTGCCTTGTATGAACTGAACGTCGTGTTCCGAATGATGTTGATGGTGATGAATAACTCCCAGCTTCGACAAATGGTATAAAAATGGAAGTGAAACCAACATGAAAAAAAATGCCGGCCATAGAAGGCTTAGTGCGCCTACAGTCTTCACAAAGAAGTAAGCAATCGTATAACCAATGAACTTAGCGGGTATATCACCACCGCTGATCACAGCAAATAGTCGTTTGCTTTGCCTTACATCAAACAGGGTAGAGGTAATACTCCAGAAGCATAGGTTGCTTGCCAGGTATAAAACATAATACCAGGCAAACGTGAGATAGTAAAACCAATCGGCCTGGATCCAGTTACTGCTTAGTTGAAAAAACAGGATACTTACTGACATCAGCACGATGACCCATGTTCCAACCCTGGCCAGATGAACGGTATGCTCAAATTTGTTGAATATCCACCCGGTAATAAATAAAAGCGGAGATGAAATGATCATTACCCAGGCCAGCTGAGAAGCCGAAAACTTTTCAAGAAAATGAGAAAATGATGCCGTAAAGAAAAAGGCAATACCGGTTCCCATAAAGAATTGGAGCCAGAAAAGTTTTGATACAACTTTCCATTCAGAAGGACGAACATTTAGTAATTGAAGTAAAAAAGGTCTTCTATTCATTTTTCCAGTTACTCCTTTCTTTCAAGGTGGCAAGGTGCTTCAATTTTACCTTATTTCTTTTTTCGATCGCAGTTTTTGTAAAGTAGCGATGAGTCTCGAAAAATCTTATTTGCAGATGATCCCAAACACAATCTTCCGGAATTATTTTGAACGTGAGAAACTCCTGGTACAAATTCTTACTGATGGGTTCAAAATCATTGCGACCGAGATAGTCAAGATCGGCATCACAGATAATCTGCTCCAGCAGGTTGTGCGGTGTTTGCGGGATCTTTGTAGCCATGATCATTCCGTGGATCTTTTTCAGATCGTCGGCATCAAAAATGCCGTTCAAATGTTTAGTAGCAAGCTCGCAACTTTTTTCCTCATGATTCTTATAAACGATAAGAAAACCGCTGTCATGAAAGACAGCCGCCGTTTTTAATAGTAAAAGATCATGTTCATCAGTCAGGTTTTCACTGCGTGCGATCTTCTGTGCCTGCTCTAATACATCCAAAGTATGAGCAATATTATGATAGCCGAGCCGGGGGTCGAGCTCTTTCTCAAGCCTTGTTAATATAGGTTGCTTTATGCTAATGAAGTGATCAGGCACTGCAATGTTTTAACTAAGATAATATATTGCGACTAAAACCATAATGGACATTTCCGGTTGTTTATTTGGAATCAAATAAAACCTGTCGGGATTATGTTATATCGCCCTGTTTACCTATTTTAGCAGCCCCATCGAACTTACACCACTTGAAAATCCAGTGTTTTATGAAGGCCTGAATATATGGGATGAACAGTCCATGAGAATTGTATCCGATGTATTTAACTAAACAAGCCTAAGTATGAAGATATTTTGTATCGGCCGTAACTATGTAGCCCATGCCAAAGAGCTGGGTAATGAGGTACCAGATGAGCCAGTGGTTTTTATGAAGCCTAAGAGTGCCCTATTGCAGCCGCACACCCCCTTTTATTATCCCGAATTTACTAATGAGCTGCATTATGAATGCGAACTGGTGCTTCGCATTAGTAAGAATGGAAAATACATCCAGGAAAAATTTGCCAGTAAGTATTATGATGCGGTAACTACCGGCATTGACTTCACGGCAAGGGATATACAAAATGATCTTAAAACGAAAGGGCTTCCCTGGGAAAAGGCAAAATCATGGGATAACTCAGCTGCTATTGGAAAATGGATACCTTTTACCTCTATTAAGAACAAAAAAGATATTAATTTCTGCTTGTATAAGAACAAAGAACTTGTGCAGCAAAGCAATTCGGGACTAATGATCAATGATTTTGACGCCATCGTTGCTTACATCTCTAACTATTTTTCTGTCAATATCGGTGATATGGTGTTTACGGGTACTCCTGCAGGTGTGGGTGAATTAGTTGTGGGTGATGAACTCGAAGCATTCATAGAAGATGATTCTTTGCTTTCATTAGAAATAAAATAAAACTCAGACCAAAACCAACCGTTAAGCCATCCCCGATTTAATCGGGGGTGGCTTTTTACTTTCCACATACGATCGTTAGGCTTATTTTTGCTCAATTAGCTGGTATGATCGACAAAGAGATTTTATTGAAAGCTTTCAGGTTGATGTGTTATGCAAAGGCAATGGCTGAAACCTATGACGCCAACCGCCAGCTATGTAAATACGTTCATTCTACCTCGAGAGGACACGAGGCGATTCAATTAGCTACCGCATTTCATTTAAAGAACTGTGATTATATAAGTCCATATTATCGGGATGAAAGCATATTGCTTGGCCTGGATTATTCACCCTACGAATTAATGTTGCAGTTGCTTACCAGGAAGGACGATCCGTTTACAGGCGGCCGTTCTTATTATTCGCATCCAAATACAAATGAAAAGAACCGACCAAAGATCATTCACCAAAGCAGCGCCACAGGAATGCAGGCGATACCGACAACCGGTATAGCACAGGGTATTCAATATTTGGAAAAAATCAATTCACCATTGCTTTTGAAAAGTAATGACGGCGAGCTACCAATTGTTGTTTGTTCATTAGGGGATGGAAGTGTCACGGAAGGTGAAGTAAGCGAAGCTTTTCAATTTGCAGTACTAAAGCAGTTACCCATAATTTATCTGGTGCAGGATAATGACTGGGGCATCAGTGCAACAGCCGAAGAAACGAGAGCAATGAATGCTTATGAATATGCTGACGGATTCAAAGGCCTGAATAAGATACAAATTGATGGAAGCGACTTCATCCACTGTTATAAAATAATGGGGAATATTATCGGCGAGGTTCGCAAAACAAGAAAGCCATGGATTGTTCATGCAAAAGTTCCGCTGTTGAATCATCACACAAGCGGTGTAAGAAAAGATTTTTACAGGACCGACGAAGACCTGGCAGAAGATGCCGTTAATGATCCGTTTCCTAAATTGAAAAAGGTTTTGCTTGAAAATGGAATTGAAGCAAATGAACTGTTCAATATAGAGAGGGATGCAACCGAATTCATAACTCAGGAATTCAACAAGGCAGTAAAAGCACCCGAACCTGACCCGGCTATGGCGACCGGGCATGTTTTTCGTCCAACAAGGGTCACGGAAGAGAAAGGAGACAGAAATCCGGCCGGGAAAGAAAAAGTGGTGATGGTAGATGCTGCTTTATTTGCAATTCGTGAATTGATGGAAGATCATGCTGAGTGTATTTTCTTTGGGCAGGATGTTGGCCGTCGTCTTGGTGGCGTTTTTCGTGAGGCGGCAACACTTGCCGAGCGATTTGGGGATCATCGTGTTTTTAATACGGCGATCCAGGAAGCATATATTATTGGTTCTACAGTGGGTTTGAGTGCGGTGGGAGTAAAGGCGATTGTTGAGGTCCAATTTGCAGACTATATCTATCCCGGCTTCAATCAATTGGTTTCTGAAATCTCAAAATCGTGTTATCTAAGCTGTGGCAAGTATCCTGTGTCAGCAATTATCCGTGTACCGATCGGAGCTTATGGAGGCGGTGGACCCTACCATAGCGGCTGCGTGGAGACGATGTTGCTTTCAATAAAAGGGATCAAAATTGCATATCCATCAAATGCTGCAGATATGAAAGGTTTGATGAAGGCGGCTTTTTATGACGGTAATCCGGTCGTAATGCTCGAGCATAAGGGATTATACTGGAGTAAGGTTCCCGGTACTGATGACGCAAAGACGATCGAACCGTCAAGAGATTATATTCTTCCTTTTGGAAAGGCAAACATCGTTTTAAAAGCAGATAAAAATAAAGTTGAGAGTGGCCAAACATGTTGCATCGTCACTTATGGAATGGGAGTATATTGGGCAAGGGCGGCGGCTAAGAACTTCCCGGGGCAAATTGAAGTGATCGACCTGAGAACCTTATTTCCCCTGGATGAAGAATTAATTTTTGAATCGGTTGGAAGACACGGGAAATGTTTAGTACTTACCGAGGAACAACAAAACAATTCTTTTGCAGAAGCAATGGCGGGACGGGTCGCTAAAAATTGTTTTCAAATGCTCGATGCACCTGTTGAAGTATTGGGTGCAGCCAATGTTCCGGCAATTCCATTGAATATGGGTCTCGAGAATGCTGTCCTGCCAACTGCAAACAAAGTTGCAGAAAAAATTAGGGGCTTATTGAGTTATTAGTATAAGAGGTTTTTAAGCTTGTCAAGATTTGCAATCAATATCTTACCCTCTCTTATTTCAATTAATTTTTCTGCTTTAAAGTCACTGAGGGTTCTAATCAGGGACTCCGTTGCAGTGCCCACATAGTGTGCAATATCTTCTCTTGATATTTCGATCGGCTTGTTTTGTCCTCCTGTGTTGAACTTCCCATGGATGTCGACCAATGCCTTTGCTACTCTTTTACGCAGCGAACTATAAGCCAAATTGAGCAATCTTTCCTCTTTATCCTTGACATTTTTTGTAATGATCTTAATGAACTTCGCTGCAATGCTGAGATCACCATACACCATTTTCTGAAAATCATCTTTTGGTATTTGCATGATCTCAGATTCTTCAAGGATAACGGTGCTATCATCATAGTTCTTATCTTCGATCAGTGCAGGATAACCTATAAAATCACCTTCACTAAAAAGATCAGTGATGTACTCTTTGCCGTCTTCATGGGTTTTAAAACCTTTTACTTTTCCTTTTACTACATAATATAATAGCTTTGGCCGTTTGCCCTCCTGGTAAAGCGTCTGCTTTTTGTTATAAGACTCAATGTTATATTGATCCTGCAACTGTTTCATCAGACCGCTATCCTTTACATCCTTTATGAATTGGGAAAGGCCTTGCGGAGACGACGAATACTTGTTGCCAAGTATTTCCGCCTTTTTTAAGCGTATTTCAATTGCATTTAACAGTTCTATATCTTCAAAAGGCTTGGTGACATAATCATCGGCGCCCATTTCCATTCCTTTCCGAAAATCACTCCTTTCAGTTTTTGCCGTGAGAAAAATGAACGGGATCGCCTGCGTGGTTTCATTTTTCCTTAATAAGTGAAGAACGCCATATCCATCCAGCTCAGGCATCATGATATCACAAACGATCACATCTGGTTTTTCCTTAATGGCAATATCAACTCCTTTTTTGCCATTCTCAGCAGTAAAGGTTTTATAACCGGCGAGATCGAGTATCTCGGCAGTATTTTCCCTGATGTCTTTATTGTCTTCGATAACAAGAATTGATTTCATGAGTTTTCGTTTGACTTGTTTGGAAATGTTATGGTAATTGCTGTTCCCTTTCCTAACCGGCTTCGCAAATTTACTGTTCCACGTATTAAATCCAGGTATCTTTTTACGATGTGGAGCCCTAATCCTGTTCCCTGTATATTAGTGACATTCGAGGCGCGATAGAACATATTAAACAAATGTTCCTGGTCTTTTTCTGAAATGCCAATTCCGTAATCCTTTACGGTAATCATTGCCTGTTCTGGTTCACTTTTTACCATGATCTCTATTGGAGAATCTTCTGGCGAAAATTTTGCCGCATTACTGAGCAGATTGATCAGGATATTCCTGAGCAGTTTCTTGTCGGCATTTATCGCGACTTGTCCTTCAAAATTTAAAAGGAATTTTTGACCGGGTTTCAATACGACTTTCACGTCAGCCAATGTTTCATTGACCATTTCTTCCAGATTGAACTCGTGCGGATCAGCGCTGATCCTTCCTTCATCCAATTTTCCCAACGATAGAAAATCCTCTAAAATATCATTCAGATGTTTTACGGAATCCTTTATCCGTCCAATGTGCTTATCGCGTTTTTCCTGTTCATCATCTTTTGTGTATTTTGAAAGCAATGCCGCCGATGAAAGTACAGCGCTGAGCGGCGTTCTGAATTCATGTGATGCCATAGAAACGAACCTGCTCTTAATTTCATTCAGTTGCTTTTCTTTGTCCAACGCCTCATGGAGTTCCGTTTGTGATTGCTCGAGTTTTTCTAATGCTTCCTTAAGTATATAGGTCCGTTCATCTACTTTTCGTTCAAGCTCTGTATTCAGCTTGCGAATTTCATAGGTTACCTTTTCTAATTCATTTTGTTTTTTCACAAGGTTTTTTTCAATTTCCTTTCTTAGCGTAATGTCAACGATAAATGCGATAACAAATAATTCATCGTCCTTGGTATAGTAACTTAAACTGATCTCGACCGGGAATTCTTCTCCATTTTTTTTCAGCGCAAAAAGATCACGACCAGCGCCCATTGAACGATTTGATGGATTTTTGTGAAATCCTTCCCGGAGAGATTTATGGCCGGTCCTGAAATTTCCCGGTATTAGCACCTCAACCGGAAGATTCCGAAGCTCTTCATCAGAATAACCAAACATTCTTTCTGCTGCAGGATTTGCCAACACTATTTTGCCTTGCCCGTTCGTAAGAATGATCCCTTCGGTTGCGTTCTCAAAAAGAGAGGTCATGTGTGCCTGGTCAAGCATAAAGGTGATTCCGCTTAGTTGTGCTGAATAATGCTGTTGTCCGGATAAAAATACGTTGAAAAGCAGAACGGTGAATATTAGACGTATTCTTTTTCAGGTTCATTTATTTTGATCAATGCCTTAACGGCACTGATGAGAGGAAGGATATGTTCTTTCTTCACGTCATTAAAGTCGGTTAACATTCGTGTGCGCTCTTCCGGATCTTTCGTCAATCTTGCTCCCATCTTAAGCATAAAACGATCGAACCAGCCCAGGTTTCTCATGATCATTCTCCCCGGGAGAAAGAAAATCTTTGATTTATTCAAGATCGCCGCCGGAACGCAGGTCGCGTTGTAACTTTCTCTTTTTTCAATATCTGTAACCGGCGATGCTGCAACCTGGAAAAGAAAAGTTTTTTTATTTTTAAGTGTCTTATAGTTTTTTTTCAACCATTTCCTTATTTCAAGCTTGCCGATATAGACACTCGATCCGATTATAAAATAATCATATTTCTCCACCTGGTCTTTTGGAAATCGATCCGCTGAGGCGACGGGCAGTCCGAGCTCGTTGCCGATCCATGCTGCATATTGTTTGGTTGCCCCGTACCTGCCTTTATAAATTACAAGCCCTTTCATAAAGAAGTTTTTAAATGTTGCTTAATTCAGACCGCCAATCAATCAGGCAGCCTCATTTTTCTTTTTTGTAATTACGGCTTCAGGATGCTGGATTATTTCTGCATTCATCGAATTATAAAGCGGGCATATTTTTTTCGCTTTTTCCAGTGTTATCAATGCACTTTCAATGTCTCCCTCGTTACTGACGAAAGCCTTAGGGTAAACGTGAATAAAAGTAAATTTCATTTTTCCATCAACTAGTTCAGCCTGTGCGGTGGCAGTACATTCAAAACCCGTATTCTCAAGCTTTATTTTTTTTGAGAGTTCAAGGTACGTGGTCAACAATGAAGTCGTAACTCCGCAAAGGAAAAGGTGTTCCGCACTCCATTCATTTTCCGGAGACTGCCCGGCAGGTAATGTCGATATTGTTATACCATGATTCATTGAATGAGAACTTACAATACCATGCCCGTCAGATGACCAAAAAAGATCAGTTGCAAAAATTATCGGTTTATTCGGCTTCGCTACCATTTCATCACAGTTTTCAGCAAAGCTATTTTAAGTAGTAACCATTGTTACTGACCTGGATCAAGAGCGTGGATGATTCCTAAGGATAGATGTTAATGACTTTGATTACTTTTCTTTCAACAGTTCCTGCTCCATAGCAATCGCTTTTGGAAAAAGGATGTTGCTTTCAAGATGAATGTGCTGCACCAGGTCATTGTCAAGTTCTTTAAGTTTTGAGAACGTGACCCGGTGTACAATGCACGCATTTTCCGGAGGAGTATAGTTGTTTGTGATTGTTCTGAGCCGATGCAGATTGTAACCCGTCGTTTCATGTTCTTTCAGCATTACTTCTTCGAGCGGTTTGCGTAATGTTCTTATTAATAATCGTGCATACGATTCGCGGTTCTTATGTGCATAGAATATCTGCTTTATATAAGGAAAGAATATTTCTTCTTCCTGCCTCATATGTGGTGGAATTTCTCTTAGAAATTTTTTAATGATGAGCTCGATTTCTTCTAACTCGGGGAATTTTTTACGATGACCATCCAGGAATTTGGCGGCTTGCTCGTTTATTTCGGGCAACGCCTTGTTCATGTAGCGATGATGCACATTCAAAATGTAGTCAGATAAAAAATCGACATCCCAGCTATCAAAATCGATCGCTGCATTCGATGCCGTTTGCATTACCACGTTTTGAAGCTCTTTAACCAAATTGTCCGTATCAATATTTTTATTCAGGCAGATTGTCTCCAAAGGCCATTTACCGCCGCAGCAAAAATCGATATCGTATTTCCGAAATATATCGGCCGTGCGGTAATCGTTCGTCACAATATCCGTCACGAAAGATGAGCTGTCTATTTTGTAAATGTCTCTGAACATAATTTTCGTCTTCCTTTATCAATATTAATAAAATGAAAAAGGGAAATCTATGATCTTCATCATTAATGAAATTGCTTAATGGATCGCCAGGCTTCTTATGAAATCACTGTTACTGTCTTTTACCAGGTCATCAATCGTTGTTTCATTAAAAAGAGATAAGAACTTTTCTCTTAATTGCTCCATCTCATAATGCAGGGGGCACGGATTAACACCGGTGCAATATTTTAGTTTCAGAACACACATCTTAAATTGATCCATGCCATCCGTTACCTCTAGTAATTTAATAAGAGGCGTATTCAATGTTTTGCTGGTAAGTGAAAAGCCTCCATAGGGGCCTTTTGTGGATCTCAATAATCCTTCCTTCACTATCTGCTGCATGATCTTTCCCAAAAAATGTTTTGGCACCGAAAGATTATTGGCGATCTCATCGATCTGGATCTTTCGGTTTTCTTCCTGCAGCTTGGCTATATACAGGATGCCCCGCAATGCATATCCAAATGATTTGGATAAAACCATGTAACAAAATTTGTTCAAAAGTAACCGGCGTATCCGGGGGATTGGGTGACTAATGTCATTTCAGTTTTTGACAGGCGTCATGATGGGCGGATCGACAGGTAAATACTTTTGTCCCGATAAAAGATGTTTGTATCTTTTATGTTAACAAAAACAAAGTATATGAAAGCCAAATTCTTAATAGCGGCCGCCCTGGTAAGTGGCGCTGTTCTATTTATTGCCTGCGGCGGCGGAGCCGACAAAGATGCTAAACCACTGGACGTAGAAGAGCTCACCAAAAATCAGCCTGAAACACACGGCACTGAGATCAAAGAAGGAGAGATCAACCTGTCGAATCCATTAAATGCCGAGTGGGTAACAGGTGGTAAAAGTATCTATGAATTAAAATGTCAAAGCTGTCACCGCCTGACAGAAGAAAGGCTGGTAGGACCAGGCTGGAAGGATGTCACCAGGAGAAGACAACCGGTTTGGATCATGAATATGATCACCAATGTTGACATGATGCTTGACACCGATCCCGAAGCACAAAAATTGTTGGAGCAATGCCTGGTGCGTATGCCAAACCAGAACATCAGCAAGGAAGATGCAAGAAAAGTCTTGGAATATATGCGAAGTAATGATGGTGAAAAATAAATTCAGGTAAGCGAACGGAGACAAACGATTAGCAAATGAGCTCACTAAGTTTTCAATGTTAAAAAAATAAATGTATGAGATCCACTTTCAAACTGCTTGTGCTGCTTACAATTTTAGCCACAACCATTTTTTTGGTACAAAGCTGTGCGCCAAAAGGAACGCAGTCCGCTGTTAGCGGCGATGCGGCTGCAAAGGTTTATGTAGGTCCCGGTAAATATGATGAGTTTTATAACTTCGTATCCGGTGGTTTTAATGGTCAAATTGGTGTTTATGGAATCCCATCGGGCCGGCTGTTAAAAATTCTGCCTGTATTTTCTGTTTTTCCTGAAAATGGCTATGGTTATAGCGAGGAAACCAAGCCAATGCTCAACACTTCTCACGGTTTTGTGCCCTGGGATGATCTTCATCATATTGCAATATCTACCACTAATGGCGAACACGATGGACGTTGGGTTTTTGCCAACGGCAACAATACACCCCGTGTAGCAAGGATTAGTCTAAAAACTTTTAGAACGGAAGAAATTCTTGAATTACCAAACAGTGGTGGCAATCATTCATCTCCGTTTATTACCGAGAATACGGAATATGTTGTGGCGGGTACGCGGTTCAGTGTTCCTATGGGAGATAAAAAAGATGTACCAATTAGTTCCTACAAAGAAAACTTTAAGGGTTCGATCAGTTTTATCAAAGTTGACCCGCAAACCGGTAATATGAACATTGCCTTCCAGTTAAGAACGCCGGGATTTAATTATGATCTCAGTCGTGCGGGTAAAGGCCCTTCACATGGTTGGTTCTTTTTCTCAACATATAATACTGAGCAGGCATATACGCTGCTTGAGGTGAATGCATCACAAAAGGACAAAGATTTTATAATGGCAGTAAACTGGAAGAAGGCAGAAGAATATCTTGCACAAGGCAAAGGGAAGATCGAAAACGTAAGATATGCTCATAATACTTATAGCGACAAAACCCATGCTGCCATTTCGAAGATCGAAGAGCAGGTTACCGTGCTTGATGTAACTGAGTTGAAGGACATTGTTTATTTTATTCCTTGTCCCAAATCTCCACATGGATGTGATGTGGATCCTTCCGGTGAATATATTGTGGGTAGTGGTAAGTTGGCCGCAACAATGCCCGTGTTCTCCTTTACAAAAATTCAAAATGCTATTGCCAATAAAGAATATGAAGGTGATTTTAACGGAATACCTATTATCAGGTACGATGCTGCATTACATGGGGAAGTTCAGAAACCGGGGTTAGGACCGCTTCATACGGAGTTTGATGGTAAGGGAAATGCATACACCTCGATGTTTGTTTCATCAGAAATTGTGAAATGGAACGTGAAGACACTCCAGGTGCTTGACCGGGTGCCTACTTATTATTCAATTGGTCACTTAAGCGTTCCCGGCGGGCCTACAAAAAAACCTTGGGGTAAATATGTAATTGCCTATAATAAAATAACGAAAGACAGATATCTCCCAACTGGACCTGAATTGGCCCAATCGGCTCAACTATATGATATATCCGGCGACAAGATGAAACTCTTATTAGATTTTCCAACTGTTGGCGAGCCTCATTATGCAGAAGCGATTCCGGCAGATCTGATCATTAAAAATTCTCAGAAGATCTTTAAGATCGAAGAAAATGAAAATCCATACGTAACAATGGGAGAAGGCAAAGCAAAAGTAGAACGCAAAGGTAACCAGGTGCATGTTTATATGACCGCTATCAGGTCACACCTGAATCCGGACAACATCGAAGGCGTGAAAGTGGGTGACGAAGTGTACTTTCATGTCACAAACCTCGAGCAGGATTGGGATGTCCCTCATGGATTTGCAATCAAAGGTGCACTAAATGCTGAAATATTGATAATGCCGGGAGAAACACAAACTCTTAAATGGGTGCCGCAAACTGCTGGAGTGGTTCCATTCTATTGTACAGATTTTTGTTCTGCACTTCATCAGGAGATGTCGGGCTATATTAGAATAAGCCCTGCCGGTTCCAATGTCCCTTTGACGTGGGGCACTGGCAAAACTGAAGCTGCAACGGCAAGCAAATAATATTGAATCACGATTAATCAGCGATTGTTGTCCTTCAAACTTAAAAAACTAACAATCATGAAAAATATGTTTCGCTTTTTGCCGATAGTTGCACTGGTTTTGATCTTCAGTGGATGCAACGGTAAAGCCGAATCATCAACAGAAACAAACGAAGTTGCTGCTAAGAGCGGAGGGCAGGAAGCTGTGCAGGATGACGTATCACAAAAGGACATTGTAAAGGTTGCAGTTGGTTCAAAAGATCATTCAACTCTTGTTGCAGCATTAAAACAAGCTGAACTTGTTACATCGCTTTCCAATGCGGGGCCTTTTACAGTGTTCGCACCAACAAATGATGCGTTCAATAAACTTCCTTCGGGCACCGTAGATGGTTTGATGAAGGAGGATAAGAAGGCAGATCTGCAGAATGTGTTACAGTATCATGTAACCACATCAGCGTTATCAACCGATATGTTGCAAAATATTCCCACACTCGGAATGGTAAATGGTGGGAGTGTGACGGTAAGTGTAACGGATGGAAAAGTATCATTGAATGGTGGGGCAGCAAGTATCGTTGCATCAATACGTGCCTCTAACGGGTGGGTCCACGTAATAGATGCGGTGCTGTTGCCTGCTGCGAAATAATGGAATTGGTACTTGTTTTCTGTTTTTGATAAGGGCCGGTGAAGGCCGGCCCGTTTAAAAATGAAAAATGAACAGGCTGACTAAAATAGAAAGGATAATTGTGGCAATCGCATCGCTGTCACTGATCGCGGTTTTTTTTATTCCGATCTGGCGTATCACACTATTTGCGCCCCAGTATCCGGAGGGTTTGGTGCTCAATGTTTGGTTGAATAATATCACTGGTGATATAGACGTGATCAATGGATTGAACCACTATATCGGGATGAGAAAGATCAGCGTGGCAATGTTTCCTGAATTTGAGTTTCTTGGTTATGTTGTCGGATTTTATATTTTGCTTGGGTTAATTATAGCGGCCATTGGCAACAGAAAAGTTTTATTCTGGTATATCATTTTTACCTTGTTTGGAGGAGTCTTCGCGATGTATGATTATTATCGTTGGGGCTATGAATATGGGCACAACCTTGATGATACTGCTCCTATTAAAGTCCCGGGTCTTAGCTATCAGCCTCCGCTGATTGGTCACAAAAGATTATTGAATTTTGATGCATATTCATATCCTGATATTGGCGGTTGGATCATCATCACCGCTGCATCTGTTATATTCCTGGTTTGGTTTTTTGATTGGCGCAGGGCTAATAAAAAGAAATTAAGACTTTCATCAGCTTTGGTCACTTCATTTATATTGTTTTTCCTTATATCATGTTCAACACAGCCGGAACCATTAAAAATTGGAATAGACACCTGTCATTTGTGTAAGATGGGTATCGCCGATGCAAGGTTTGGCGGAGAAGTGATCTCAAAAAAAGGAAAGGTCTTCAAGTTTGACGATATTGCATGTATGGCCAGGTTTATTAAATCGGGCGGCATCTCTCAAAAAGATATTGCACAGACAGTGGTTATTAACTATGAAAAGCAAAATGATTTTATTAAGACAGATAACGCAGTTTTAATAACCGTGGAAGCTGTAAAAAGCCCGATGGGTTCCAACATAGCCGCTTTTGCCACTGCTGATGCTGCCAATAGAACCATCAAAGATGGAAAGACCTTGTCCTGGAACGAATTTTATCAACAGATCGAATAAGAAAATGCTCAGGCTTCTATTCATATTACCAACGATTGTCCTTTCAACTGTAGTTTCTGCACGGACAATAGTCGTGGGAAAGGATCAACCGGTTACTTCTATTCGCAAGGCAATTGAACTTGCCGGAAACAATGACACCATCGTTGTTAAACCAGGAATGTATAAAGAAGGTAACCTTGTTATCAACAGAACTATTGTTCTTCTCGGAGAAAATTTCCCCGTGATCGATGGCGAAAAGAAGTATGAAATATTCACCATCAGCGGATCTGGGATTACGATAAAAGGTTTTCAAATTCAGAATAGCGGTCAATCCGCGTTAAATGACTATGCTTCGATAAAAGTTATCGATTCGAAAAACATAGTTATCGAGAATAACCGGGTCATTAATTCTTATTTCGGGATTCATTTTTCCAACTCTTCTTTTATAACGATAAAGAATAATACAATTACAGGTATGCCGACCACGGAGCAAAACACAGGTAATGGAATTCATTTGTGGAAATGTAATAATGCTTTAATTGACAATAACCGCGCGACTGGTCATCGGGATGGTATTTATTTTGAATTCGTAACTGAATCAACAATTCAGCATAACAGGAGTGAAAAAAATATCCGCTACGGGTTACATTTCATGTTCTCCAATAACGATCGTTATCTTAAAAATACATTTAGTGACAATGGCGCTGGTGTCGCTGTGATGTATTCGCATAACGTAAAGATGGAAGGCAACAGGTTTGAAAAGAACTGGGGCCCGTCTTCTTACGGAATACTTTTAAAAGATATCAGGGACAGCCATATTCAAAACAATACATTCTTTAAGAATTCGGTGGGTATTCACATGGAGGGGAGCAGTCGTATTGATGCTTCAAAAAATATGTTTAAGGAAAACGGCTGGGCGATAAAAGTGCAGGCGAGTTGTGATGATAATAATTTTTACCAGAATAATTTTTTTGGAAACACTTTTGATATCGCTACCAATGGCACGATGGTGCTGAATAAATTTTATAACAATTACTGGGATAAATATGAAGGTTATGACAGGAACAAAGATGGAGTAGGGGATGTTCCCTATCACCCGGTAAGCATGTATTCGATGATCGTTGAGCAAAACCCAAATGCACTTATTCTTTTAAGAAGCTTTATTGTTTCATTATTTGATAAAGCGGAAAAAGCCATACCCAGTCTTACCCCCGAAAATCTTACTGACGATAAACCAATGATAAAGCCGAATAAACTATGATCAGGATTGAGCATATAAACAAGAAATTTAAAAGACTTGTGGCATTGAATGACATCAGTGCTGAGCTTCGGAAAGGCCAGGTGATCTCACTGATAGGGCCGAATGGTTCTGGGAAAACAACCTTGATCAAGTCGATACTTGGAATGGTAAAGCCGGATAAGGGTAAAATATACTTTAACGAAGAACTGATCAATGGCGATCCTTCTTACCGTTCGCTGATAGGTTATATGCCGCAGATCGGTCGTTATCCGGATAACATGAGGGTAGGCCAGCTTTTTAGCATGCTTAAGAATATCAGGAATGTTCCTGCTGCTAAACTGGATGAAGAATTGATCGAGAAATTCAGGCTGGAAGAGATATTCAATAAGCCGATGAGAACTTTATCCGGCGGAACAAGACAAAAAGTAAGCGCGGCACTTGCATTTCTTTTCGATCCTGATGTATTGATACTTGATGAACCTACAGCGGGGCTTGACCCCCTTTCATCAGAGCTCTTAAAAGAGAAAATTTTAAAAGAGAAAAGCAAGAATAAATTGATTCTTATTACGTCTCATATTCTCAGTGATCTTGATGAACTGACGACTCACATCATGTATTTACAGGAGGGAAAGCTTGAGTTTTTTAAAGAAATAGAACAATTGCGTGAAGAAACAGGAGAATTGAAATTAGGAAAGGCTATTGCCAGGATCATGAAAGGAGAAAAGTTCAACAACGAATGGATCGATAAAATGTTTGTCCCTAAGGACTCCTTTGGAGAAATAAAAGGGGAAAACAAAGTTTATTAATTATAAAAATTCCCCTATCCGCATTGCGGAAGGGGACCGGGGGGTGAGGTGATGCTCAAATTATCAAAATATGTCCTCTACGATATCGTAAGAAGCAAAGTTATTCTTGCCTATACCGCATTCCTGTTCATAGTTTCTTTCAGTCTGTTTAATATGGAAGACCACAGCAGCAAGGCTATATTAAGTCTGTTAAATATCATCCTGATCGTGGTACCCCTGATCAGCATGATTTTTACAACGATCCATTACTACAATTCGTATGAATTTATTGAGCTGATGTTATCTCAACCCATGAGCCGCAGAAAAATTCTATTGAGTGAATATGGTGGTATTGCCCTTTCACTCGTCAGTAGTTTTATTATCGGGGTTGGCATACCTGTTTTATTGTTTTCTCCCGACAGTGTTGGATTCTCTCTATTGTTTACCGGCATCTCGTTGACGCTAGTTTTTACCTCGTTGGCTTTCCTTACCTCAGTAAAATCAAGAGACAAAGCAAGGGGAATTGGTTTCGCGCTATTGCTCTGGTTCTATTTTGCATTGATCTATGATGGATTGATCTTGATGGTGCTTTTCACCTTTAGTGAGTACCCGCTTGAAAAAGCGACCCTGGTTCTGTCTGCATTGAATCCAATCGACCTGGGCCGTATTTCGATCATGTTAAAAATGGATGTAAGCGCCCTGATGGGATATACGGGAGCATTATACAAAGATTTCTTTGGCAGCGCCAGCGGTATGCTCTTTACAATGGGGATTATGTTCTTTTGGATCGTTGCTCCTCTATGGTGGGCCTTGAGAGTATTCAAACAGAAAGATCTCTGATCCCGAATCATCACTTAATTTGATTCGCATCATTTAAAAAGGCGTTTGTATTTGGTAGGTTTACACCACAACTCAAACGACCTTATTATGCGACTAATTCAAAAATACCTGCCGAATCCCCGGCATACCGAATTGCATAGAATTTTTGTAAAGACAACGCCCCATAAGGCATGGGAGACGATGCGCCACCTAGATATGGGTGGAGTGCCATGGGTAAGATTATTATTTAGCATCCGGACCTTGCCTGACCGGTTAAAAGGCAAACCGAAAGAGGACGATCGGCGAATTGGACTGGACCAGATAGCGGATAATGGAAAAGGGTTTTTTATCGCGGAAGAAATACCTGGCCAGGAAGTAGTTGTCGTGGCAGTGGGAAAGTTCTGGCATTTAAATATCCCGTTTGCTGATGTGGCCTCAGATGAGTTCAAAGATTTTAGTATCCCCGGTTATGGAAAATTGGCATGGAGCATACTGGTTGAACCGTTTGGAGAAGGCAGCGTTATCACATTGGAGTTGAGAACAACTGCAACTGACGAGGCTAGCTGGAAAAAACTAAATCGCTATTACAGCATCATTGGTGTAGCCTCACAACTGATCAGGAGCACGATGATGCATCACGCGGAAAACCTGCTGGGAAAGTTAAGAAGACCAGACGATGAAGAACGATCTCTCGCCGGTGATGAACGATTGCCGGATTGTAAATACCAGGCAACGCACGCTATAGATATCGAGGCACCGGTCTCGCTCGTTTGGCGTTATTTAATGCAGATGGGTTGTGATCGTGCTGGCTGGTACAGTATCGATGCATTGGATAATGCAGGAAAGCCAAGCATTGATCATATAGTTGAAGGATGGGAAACAAGGAAAGCAGGTGATAAAATATGGGCGACTCCGAAAGGAGATACCTTTTTTGATGTTTATGAGGTTGAAGCAGAAAAGCTTTTTATAATTGGTGGTAAAGCGGAACGCCTGGGAGAGCCCTTTTCATCTACCTGGGCCTTCATACTCGAACCTATTGGAAACGATGCTACACACCTGGTCACAAGAGCACGAATGAGGTCACAGCCGCCATTCAAAGAATGGATACTGGGTACTCTTTGGATGCCTCCGATTCATGCACTAATGCAAAAATCACAATTGAAACACTTAAAGAGCATGTGTGAGCGGGATGCGCAAACCAGGACCGAAAAAATTCTAATGCATGAATGGGCTTGATGAATATATTATTCCTTATATCATTTCCCAGGTTGCAGGCATTATTTTTCTTTTTGTTGCATGGAAGAAAACGAAATGGGCAAGAGTGCTTTTTGCAGTGCTTTTCTCCTGGGCAGCCGGTATGAACATGTATATCGGTATTGCAAACCCGGATGTTTATTTAGCATATGCTGATATGGCAATTCCCCTGTATCGTGACTTCATTAATGGCTGGTTTAGTCATTACAATTATATCATAATTCCATTGATCGCAGTCGGACAGGGCTTTATAGCTGTGGGCATGTTATTGAAAGGGATTTGGGTAAAATTGTCCTGTATCGGGATTATTGTCTTTCTTCTGGCCATTGCGCCTTTGCTTGTCGGTTCTGCATTTCCTTTTTCTCTTACGGTTTC